>CAMDGJ010000004.1 GCA_945897545.1 Flavobacterium psychrophilum | reverse complement strand
ATTAATTTTAGGGCTTTAGGCTGATTAATCATATATTTAAATGTGCGTTGAATACACTATAAATATACTGATTATCAGCTTATTAAACTAATTTATTGAAAGATATTTCTTTCTTTTTTTATACTTTTTTCAACCCTTGATTCGCATTTATTATTAAACTTTGGTGAAAAGCCAGAAATTAAAAGACTTATTTTTACAAACAACCGAAAAGATTAAGTAATCGGTGTAAATCCGTTTAATCCGTGTCATCTGTGGCCCAATTTCTATGAAACTATTTATTACAGGAATATCAACCGATGTAGGCAAAACCATCGCCTCATCTATTGTTGTCGAAGCACTAGAAGCTGATTATTGGAAACCCATCCAGGCAGGTGATTTGGACAATTCTGACAGTCATAAAATTAGATCTTTAATATCCAATACAAAAACAGTAATCCATCCGAACAGCTATAAGCTAAATACGTCAGCTAGTCCACACTATGCTGCTGCATTGGATGGAATTACCATTGAAATAGAAAACATCAAAGAACCTCAAACAAAAAATCATCTTGTAATAGAAGGCGCTGGAGGCGTTTTTGTACCTTTAAATGATTCGGAATGTGTCGTTGATTTAATAAAGCCAAAATATAAAGTAATCGTTGTTTCCAGACATTATTTAGGAAGTATCAATCATACTTTGCTTACTATCGAAGCCCTAAAAAGTAGAAAAATCGACATTGCCGGAATCATTTTTAGCGGATACGAAAATAAAGCGACCGAATCTATTATTTTGAATAAAACGGGAGTTAAGCACATTGGAAGAATTGAAGAAGAACCTTATTTTGACCAAAATGTAATCAAAGAATACGCTGATTTATTTCGAGAGAATTTACTAAATTTATAAGATAATAGAATGTAGAATAAAGAGAATAGACTTTCCTATCTTTGCCTACAACTATGGAGTTTAGTCTTTATTCTATGCTCTATTTTCTATATTCTAAAAAAATGACTTTACAAGAAAGAGACAGCCAACACCTTTGGCATCCCTATACCCAGCATAAAACTTCAAAACCAGCTATTGCCATCACAAAAGGCGATGGTGCTTTACTTTGGGATGAAAACGGCAAAGAATATATTGATGCTATCGCTTCGTGGTGGGTCAATCCGTTTGGACATTCTAATAAGTTTATTGCCGATGCAATTTACAAGCAATTAACCACTTTAGAACATGTGCTTTTTGGAGGATTTACGCACGAACCTGCGGTAGTTTTAGGGGAAAGGCTGATGGAAATTTTACCTACAAACCAAAAAAAAATATTCTTTTCAGACAATGGTTCGACCGCTGTTGAAATTGCAATCAAAGTGGCGCTGCAATATTTTTATAACAAAGGAGAGAAGAAAACCACGATAATTGCTTTCGAAAATGCTTTCCACGGAGACACTTTTGCGGCAATGGCAGCTAGCGGAATCTCTTTTTTTACCGAAGCTTTTCAAGGCATGTTGATTGATATTATTCGGATTCCGGTGCCAATAAAAGGACAGGAACAAATCAGTTTTGATGCTTTGGCCGAAGCCATAAAAAACAACGCTTG
The DNA here is from genome assembly GCA_945897545.1 of Flavobacterium psychrophilum. GTDB lineage: Bacteria > Bacteroidota > Bacteroidia > Flavobacteriales > Flavobacteriaceae > Flavobacterium > Flavobacterium psychrophilum_L. The sequence goes on along the minus strand of CAMDGJ010000004.1, from coordinate 36,416 downwards.
CGCAGCATTCATCTTCGAGCCTTTGGTTCAAGGTGCGGCAGGAATGGTGATGTATGAACCGGATTCATTAGATAAATTAATCCAAATCTGTCAAGAGAATAAAGTCTTCACTATTGCTGATGAAGTAATGACGGGTTTTGGAAAAACCGGAAAAACATTCGCATGTGATTATTTAACCGAAAAACCTGATATGATGTGTTTGTCAAAAGCCTTGACTGGCGGGACAATCCCCATGGCGATTACCACTTTTACTTCAGCCATTTTCGAAGCTTTTTATGATGATGATATCAACAAGGCTTTATTTCACGGACATACTTTTACAGGAAATCCAACGGGTTGTGCGGCAGCTTTGGCAAGTTTGTCTTTGCTACAAACCCAAGAAGTGCAAAACAATATTATTCGTATAAACAAAAGCCATTTGGCATTTCAAAAACGAATCGAAACTGATTCAAAAGTTACCACAACACGAGTGCTTGGTGTAATTTTTGCCTTAGAAATAAAAACCGAAAGCTCCGAAAGTTATTACGGAACTTTACGCAATAGATTATATGATTTCTTTATTGAAAACGGAATAATTATCAGACCTGTTGGCAGTATTGTATACATTTTGCCTCCTTTTGTTATCACCGACCAGCAATTGCAAAAAGTGTATGATGTAGTTGAAAAAGCATTGAAAATAGTTTAAAGTTGAACCACAAAGGGCACAGAGAGGGCACGAAGTTCACTATTATTGAGTCACAGACCAGTCTGCCGACAGGCAGGTTTGACGGATTAAACGGATTTCCGCTGATTCTTTTTCCACCCATTTTTGTCACGCTGTAAGCGTCTCTCAGGCATTATGGTTTTAATTGAGATTCCTACGAAAAGACAAACAGGCTGGTTTAATTAGCCTCAGATTTGCACGGATTAAACGGATTTCCGCTAATAGCTATAATGAGTTTTCAACTTAAATGTCCCTATATGCCTCATATGGTTGAAATTAAAATTTGTTGTCTTCGCTTGCTATTTTTATGTTTTTTCGAATAAAAATTTTGTGAGCTTTGTGTTTTCTTTGTGTTCCTCGTGGTTAAATAGTTGCCATTTTTTACGACCTTTGCACCAAAATTAAAGTCTTGTCAAAAATTATCTCCATAACTGCGCTAGCGTCTATTTCACCTTTGGGCAATGACCCAAAAACGATTTGGGACAATTATCAAAACACCAATCATTGTTTTACTGAACATTTTTTAGATCATAAAAACACTTTGGTTGCTAAACTCGACGAACATTCAAATGAAATAATCGAGGCGTTAAAACAATCGGATAGTAAATATAAATTTTTGGACAAATCGGTTTTATATGCAATAGCAGCTTCACGAAACGCCATACAAGATGCGGGTTGGACTTCAAATGATGTTTTCGGAATCAACATAGGATCATCACGTGGTGCGACTGATTTATTCGAAAAACACTATCAGGAATACCTAAAAACAGGCAAAGTGAAAACCTTGGCTTCGCCAACGACAACTTTGGGAAACATTTCCTCTTGGGTTTCTCATGATTTGCAAAATTCGGGTCCCGAAATTTCGCACTCTATAACTTGTTCGACTGCGCTGCACGCTTTGTTAAATGGAGTGGCTTGGCTTCGTGCCGGAATGACCGACAAGTTTTTGGTGGGAGGAAGTGAAGCGCCTTTGACGGATTTCACGATAGGACAAATGCGCGCTTTAAAAATTTATGCGAATATAGATGAGCGTCAGCCTGAGCTTGCCGCAGTTCGACAAGCTCAGTATGACAGCGAAATAGTCAATTACTATCCGTGCCGCGCTTTAGATTTAGAAAAAAAACAAAACACACTAATCCTTGGCGAAGCTGCCGCCGTTTGTTGTTTGGAAATTGGTAAAAAGGAAAATGCTCTTGCTTTTATTGAAGGCATTGGTTACGCTACCGAAATTTTGGAACACAACATATCCATTTCGGCGGAAGCCACTTGTTTCCAGAAATCAATGAAAATGGCGCTGCAGAACACAAATTTATCCGAAGTTGATGTCATCGTAATGCACGCGCCGGGAACAAGAACGGGAGATCTAACGGAATTTAAAGCGATTCAAAAAGTTTTTAGTTCGTCGGATCGACTTTCGGTCTCGGGTGGTGAAACCTTGCCCATGCTTACTTCTAATAAATGGAAGGTTGGTCACACCTTTGGAGCTTCGGGAATGTTAAGCATTGAAATGGCAATTTTGATGTTGCGACATCAGAAATTTATTGGAGTTCCTTTTTTAACTGACGTTGTAAATGCTTCAAACCATGAGAAGAGTATAAAAAAAGTGCTGGTAAACTCAGTTGGTTTTGGAGGAAATGCGGTGAGTGTTTTGTTGTCTTTGTGATTTACAATTTACTTGACAATCTTTAATCTTCAATCTTCAATCCTTCCAATTCTTCCAATTCTTTCACTTTATCGTAAACTAGATTGCTTTCATAACCTCGTCTAAGCAGATAATCACAAAACTTTTTTCGTTTTTTTGAGGTGTTAGTTTCTCCAATAGTTTCCCATTGTCTTTCTGCTAATGTGTGAAAAGTGGCTGAATAATCTTCAGGAGTAATTTCCTTAAGTGCAATATTAATAAGGGTTTGCGAAATATTTTTATATTTCAATTCATTTATAATTCTAATTTTTCCCCAATTTTTGATGCGGTGTTTTCCTCTGGCAAAACTACAGGCAAAACGTTCTTCACTGAGGAAATTGGAAGCAATGAGATGCACCATTATTTGGTCGATTTCATCTGAATCCATTTTCATCGTGCGCAATTTTGAAGCCACTTCGTCGTGACATCGTTCTTGATAGGAACAAAAATATTCTATCTTTTGAATGGCTTCTTTTACTGAGAAAACATCTTTCATAGTGTACTAAATTGTAAAGTTATGCAGTTTTGTTTATGGCATTGCTTCCACTTGGGGGCATTATTAGAAGGCTTGGTCGAAAAAGAAAACCCCGAAATGAAAAGATAAATAAGTTAAAGTAAATAACAACGAACTCTTACTATCAGATTTCGTGCTTAGCCATCAAGTTTTGATTATCAAAACAAGCTTACAAAACGGCAATACAGTTACCGAAAAAGTGATTTATTAACAGGATATATTCCTTAAAAAATTCCCGCTATCGACGTAAACTGTTAATAGCGGGATTTTTTATTTGTATGATAGACCAATTTTTAAAAATGACAAAGTGATTGCATTTATTTGCCTTTAACTGTGGCTTCTAAGTTTCGTTCAATCTTGTGTCCTGGTCTTGACCATTTTGGTTTTTCGCCAAGCGGAGCAAATTTAGAATCAGCTGCTTCAACAGTTTCACGCTGGTAAACCTTGGCAAATGGTTTTTGGTTTTTTAATCCTAAAATTTCGAACATTTTCATATCCTCATTGACATCATTGTTAGGTGTCGTAAGCAATTTATCACCAGAAAAAATAGAATTGGCTCCTGCCAAAAAGCACATTGCCTGACCTTCGCGACTCATATTTATTCTTCCAGCCGATAATCTTACTTGGGTTTCAGGCATAACAATTCGGGTGGTTGCTACCATTCGAATCATTTCCCAGATTTCAATAGGTGTTTGTTCTTCGAGAGGGGTTCCTTCCACCGGAACCAAGGCATTTATAGGTACCGATTCTGGTTGTGGATTTAAGCTAGAAAGTGCTGCAAGCATTCCGGCGCGATCTTCAATAGTTTCGCCCATTCCAATAATTCCGCCGCTACAAACGGTGATATTTGTTTTACGGACATTATTGATGGTTTGCAAACGGTCTTCAAAACCACGAGTCGAAATCACTTCTTTATAATATTCCTCGGAGGTGTCTATGTTGTGATTGTAAGCGTATAAACCTGCTTCAGCCAATCGATTGGCTTGATTTTCGGTAATCATTCCAAGGGTGCAACATACTTCCATATCCATTTTGTTAATGGTACGAACCATTTCTAGTACCTGGTCAAATTCATCACCGTCTTTCACATTTCTCCAAGCTGCTCCCATACAAACTCGTGATGAACCACTTGATTTTGCTTGTTCCGCCTGCTCTTTGACCTCGCTTACAGTCATTAAATCATTGGTCTTGATAGAAGTATGGTATCGTTTTGCTTGAGGACAATAGCCACAATCTTCTGAGCAGCCACCTGTTTTGATAGATACTAAAGTGGACACTTGCACCACATTTGGATCGTGATGTTCCCTATGAATAGTGGCCGCTTCGTAGAGCAAATCCATCATAGGTTTTTTATAAATTGCAATAATTTCTTCTTTCGTCCAGTTATATTTTATGATGCTCATCTATGTGATTTTTTGATGTACCAAAAGTAGTTAAATTGTTCTAAAAAATCAATATTGGCGTCTTTAAAAAATGGATTGCAATAATTTAGATTTAGAGTTTGTCTGATTTGTAACGCGTGTCCCAGTATAATATTAGGATAAAAGAAATGATTACTGCTGAGGCAATTCCTTCGAAGAGTAGGCTTATGGAATAGTTCATCACTGAGGTTTTTCCTCCAAACAAAAAAGTTTTTGATAAAGATTGTATGTATGCATCCCCACCCTTTATATAGCTATAGGCCACTAGGCCAATTACACTCAAAAACACGCCTGAGAGTGATGTAAAAAGTGCTGAGACCAGATTGGACACAAAGTCTTTATTGCCTTCGGCAAAATTAGATTGTAATGTTCTATGGGTTCCGTATAGTACAATTAGCGCATTGAATGCTCTTAAGTAAAACAAGTCGGCCAGGCCTAGGGTCTCTAGTAGTATAAAATAAATTGCAATTCCGATGAAAATAAAAAAACCATTATATAATTCTTTAGGGAGCTTCATAAAAATAGTATTTTAAAAGTTAAAAACAATATCTTTTTTAAAAAGGATGCAGAACTGATCAAATTTACAAAAAAACTGATACTGACGTACGAACTAGGCTAAATATTTCAAAGTTTTTGTATATAGTATAATGCTGAATCTACGTCTTTTTCGAGTTGCTCTTTTAGTAAGCTGACGGAGTCGAATTTTTTTTCTGGGCGAAGGTATTCCAGCAGAGAAACAGCAATTTTTTGGTCGTACAAATCAGCGTCAAAATCAAAATAATGGATCTCGATCGATAAATTCCCTTCCCCGATAGTTGGATTGTAACCAATATTCATCATTCCAAACACGGCTTTCTCGTTGAAAACACTTTTCACAACATAAGCGCCATTTCGTGGAATTAGTTTGTAATCTTCTTCAATTTTGAGATTTGCGGTAGGGAATCCAATGGTTCTTCCTAGTTGCTTTCCTTTTAAAATAGTTCCAGTCAAAAAATAGTTGTAACCTAAATATTCATTGGCCAAAGCCATATTTCCTTCGGTTAGAGCCTTCCTTATTTTAGTTGAACTAATCGAAACATCCTTGATTTCTTGAACGGAAATTTGTTCCACTTCAAAGTTGTATTGCTTTCCAAAGCTGATAAGATCGTCAATATTTGCAGTTCTGTTTCTTCCAAAACGATGGTCGTGTCCTATTATTATTTTTTGAATATTGAACTGATTGACAAGAACGTTTTTAACAAACTCTTCGGCTGTTAATCTTGAAAAACTTTTGTCAAACGGATGAATGACTAGATTTTGAATTCCTATCTTTTCTAATAATTCTATTTTTTCAGATATTGTATTGAGTAATTTCACTTCGGATTGTCCTTGTAATACCATTCGTGGATGCGGAAAAAAGGTAAGTACAAGACTTTCGTATTTTCTGTTTTCAGTATTTTGAGTTACTTTTTCCAGGATTTTTCGGTGGCCAATGTGTACACCATCAAAAGTACCTAGAGTGAGGATGGTTTTTTTAGCGTTTCCGGTAGACCCGCTAGTTGTCGGGAGGATGAAATCATTTATAGCATTGAAAATCTTCAAAAGAATTGTTTTTAGGATGCTACAAATTTATACAATTAAAATTGACCTGTCTGCCTAGAGGCAGGTAAAAAAAGAGGATTGAAATAAATCAACCCTCTCACAAATCCTATGATGCTATATTATTCTTTTATGAATTGTAATGTTTTTTTCTGATCATCTTTGACAAGTGTAACAAAATAAATGCCATTGCTTAAAGCAGACGTGTTTACGGTTAAATCATTTGCTGAAGCCACTTCTTTTCGGCTAACCATTTGCCCCAGGCTGTTACTAATAGTAAAACTATTTGGTAAGCCAAAACTAGCCAGAACCTTTATATTCAAAGTTCCTGTTGTAGGGTTTGGATACAGATAAATATCGCTTGATGTTTCAAATGCGCTTGTTCCCAAAGTATTGTTGGTGGCAAACATTTTGCTTTCGCTCGAAGTAAAGGATTTGCCGGAAGCCACAACGATTGCTCCATTGTATGTTTTTATGTCATAATAGCCATCACCACTTGTTCCACAACATATTCCATCACCTTCAGAGTCATTTATGGTAAAAGTATAACATTGATTACTAGCCAAAATCCAGGTTTTTGTTAATAATGCAGGTAAGTTTGTTCCTGACGCATCTTTATAAACGCCACCACTACAACTAGCACAACCGCCACTATATATAATTTTTCCGGACGCATCTTTTATGTTCCAGTCTGTTTCACTTGCGTATAAATCTTTTTGCAATCTAAAGACATAAGTAGTAAAATTATAGTTAGAAGTTACTGGAATAAAAAAAGATCCTGAATCACTATTATTTGTAGGTCTTTGGTCAATTCCTTCATTAGCGGAAGCAACACTTATATTTATGGTTCCATTTGCAGCCGAAATTATGGTGATGTCAAATGAAGCTTGTTTATTGATTGCTAAATTTCCAGTCCAATTATATATAGAATTAGTTCCGCCGTTAATATTATAATTTATTGTTGCTGATGTCAGATTGCTTGTGCCTCTATTGTAAATCGTTATTTTTTGGGTAGTCTGGTTAGAAACGGCTCCGCAAATTGCTGCTGTAGGACAACTCGCTTCAAGTTTGACTTCGGCATCATTTGCCACTAAAGCAATTGCTGTGCCTTTATTAGATGTTTTTAATGACTTTCTTCTTGCTGCATTATCAATTATAGTTCTTATCCTATCTTTTTGATTTTGAGTAAAAATATTCATACAAGCATCATCTGTATAATCCATATAGTTTTCTGGCATATCATTTCCAGTAGACGGGCAGGTATCAAAAGTACCACAACTATAGTGTTCATAACCTGCCTGAGGGGTATCGGCACAATAATCGGTGGCAGAGCAATCTAGAACAGCAGGAGTAGGAGGGCTAGTGGTTAGGTCTGGTGGAGTACCGTTTCCATCTCCCCAAATATGTCTTAATCCTAGCCAATGTCCTACTTCGTGAGTCATTGTTCTTCCTTTGTTATATGTTGCGTCTAATATGAAAGTACCATCATCATAGGTTATACTGCCAAATACATTATAGTTAGAAACGACTCCGTCAGTATTAGCCGCTCCACCTGAAGCGTCAAGCCCTGCTAAGCCTGAAGCATCCGGAAATTGGGCATAACCCAACAAAGTAGAATCGGAAAAATTAATGCTCCACATGTTCATATATTGTGAAGAATCCCAGATAGTGGCTGGTTTCACAATGGCATCAATATCAACCTCAGACCAAGAGGGTTGACAAAGACTCACTCGGTCAATTCCGTTTGTTGGGTTTCCGTTCGGGTCTTGTTTAGCTAAAACAAATTGTATTTCAGTGTTTGCTCCAACTGGGTTTGTGTTATACCCTGGAGAGCCCAACAATTTACTGTAATCCTGATTCAATACGTTAATTTGTGATTGTACCTGAGCATCTGTAATGTTTGGTGCGGTACCAATAGGTTGGCCATCATAAATTACGTGAACCACAACCGGAATAGTGATAACCGTGGCAGCAGTTTTAGAGCTGGATCGCATTGCTTTGTACTTATTCACTAATGGTGTTACCCATGTTTCAAATTGCGCATTTGTCATTCTCTTAGGATTTTTTCCCTGAAGGAATTGCTCGTACTCTGCTGTTGCGCAGCGAATTTTTCCATTGTTCGGATTTTTGTTTGCTGCGATAATAGTTTTGCCAAATAAAGTTTTGTTTGTTGTTTTTTTGTTCTGACCATAGGTGTTGCCGAGAAAAAAAACGCAAATAATTGCAAGTATAATCTTAATAGAAACAGGGATATTTGTATTCATTTTATTATAATTTTTTTTAAAGTTAAGAATTTTTACAAACTGCACTGATAAATTTAGGAAAATTTCGTAAATAGCTGGTTATTGTAGTTTTAATTAAATCTGTTACCTGAAATCTGGAACCTGATTTTTATTTTCCATTAAAAGTAGTCATTGTACTTTCTAATCCTCCTGTTCCAAAGGATTTTATGATTTCATATGCAACTTCTAATCGTTCCGGAAGTTTTGTTTTTTCATCTTCATCCCATTCGCCCAAAACATAATCTACTTGCTTCCCCTTTTTGAATTCGTCGCTGATGCCAAAACGGAACCGAGTATAATCAGTTGTGTTTAAAGTAGCGTGAATACTTTTGAGTCCGTTGTGTCCGCCATCGCTGCCTTTTGGTTTTAGACGTATTTTTCCGAAGGAGAGATTTAAATCATCGGTAATGATCAGTATATTTTCTAGCGGAATGTTTTCCTTGTCTATCCAATATTTTACGGCTTTCCCGCTCAAATTCATATAAGTATTGGGTTTCAAGAGAAAAAAGGTTCGGCCTTTAAATTTGTATTCGGCCAGTGAACCCAGCTTTACGGTTTCGAAGTTGATGCCTTCTTTTCTAGCAAAGAAATCTACGATTTTAAAACCTATGTTGTGTCTTGTGTTGACATATTCGGCTCCAATGTTACCGAGTCCAACTATTAAAAATTTATTACTCACGCTTTTTTATATTATTTTGTGCTTATGAATCTGCAATTTCATACAATCCTTCTTGTCATCTGTTTTTGATTTTTAGGAAGAGTGCTTGTGTTTCTTTCATGATAATGCAAAAGTAAACTTAATTTTTGATTTTTTTTAAAGCTTCCAGCCATATAAAGACAGTAGATTTTTGAATGATGATTAACGATTTCATTTTTCAGATTTGATGATGATAAATAGAAGGTTTTATATTTTAAGTGGTTTAAAACATCTGAAATGCTTCGCCAGTTCGCTATCGCTCGGGTCAAAAATCGTTATTCAAAAATCCGAAATCTTTTTATTGCTATTTTGAAAATGAGTGTTTGTTTTTAGCCCCGATGGCAGTGGAAATCCTTTTTCTAAACCCTGTCAGGGTTCAAAACCCTGACAGGGTTGAAAAAGATTGCAGCGAACAGCGGGAGCAATGGCCATTAATTTGCCAATTGTGGTGCTCCATAAAACAAAAAAAGCACCAGTTTTACAACTGATGCTTTCTTGAAATGTTCGAGAAATATTATTTTTTCTTTTTCCCTGCTGGTGCTTTTGCTGCTTTTGCTGCTTCTTGAGCTGCTTTCATAGCCGCACGAGAAATACGTACTTGAGCTACAACAGTGTTGTCAGTGTGCAACAATCTGAAGTTTTCAGTAACAAGTTTCGTAACATACAATTTGTTACCCATTTGAAGTTCTGAAATATTAGCTTCAATAAAATCAGGAAGATTTTTTGGTAATGCTTTTACTTTTAATCTACGGGTGTTTAAACGTAAATCACCTCCTAATAAAACTCCTGGAGAAACGCCAGTTATTTTTACTGGAACTTCCATAGTGATTTCTTTGTCATCAAATAATTGAAAGAAGTCAATATGTAAAATCTTGTCAGACACCGGGTGAACCTGAATGTCTTGTAAAACGGCATTGAATGATTTTCCTTCTAATTCAATCACAACGGTGTGTGCGTTTGGAGTGTAAACCAATGTTTTAAATGCTCTTTCGTCTGCCGAAAAATGCACTGGTTGATTTCCTCCGTATAGCACGCAAGGAACCGCTCCAGCATTACGTAAGGCTTTAGTCGCAACTTTGCCCACGCTTTCTCTTTCTGATCCTTTAATTGTAATCGATTTCATTGTAAAAAATATATAGTTAATAATTATTAAAATTCTTCTTTTTGGCAACTCTTTTGCCTTTCTGCTTCTACATCAAAAACTTACCGCTTATAGAATTGTTGTGTTGAACCATTTGCATTACCTCAGCAAAAAGAGGGGCACAACTCACTACTTTTATTTTATTCGATTTTTTCTTTAACGGAATAGAATCGGTAACTATTAATTCGAGTAATTTCGAATTTTCTATTTTTTCGTAGGCGTCTCCAGATAAAATAGCGTGTGTGCAAATGGCTCTTACGCTTAATGCTCCTTTTTCTATCATTAAGTCTGCGGCTTTCGCCAATGTGCCTCCGGTATCGATCATATCATCTACCAAAATCACATTTCTGCCTTTCACTTCGCCAATTAATTCCATTGTGTCAATGATGTTGGCTACTTTTCTTTGTTTGTAACAAATCACCACATCCGATTCTAAGAACTTAGAATACGCATAGGCTCTTTTTGAACCTCCCATATCCGGTGAAGCTATGGTCAAATTTTCTAAACCTAAACTATTTACATAGGGCAAAAATATTGTCGATGCAAAAAGGTGATCTACTGGTTTTTCAAAGAATCCCTGAATTTGGTCTGCATGCAAATCCATTGTCATTATTCTTGTAGCTCCGGCAGTTTCCAGCAATTTAGCTACTAATTTAGCTCCAATCGGAACTCTTGGCTTGTCTTTTCTGTCCTGTCTGGCCCAACCAAAATAAGGCATTACTGCTGTTATATGTCGTGCCGAGGCACGTTTTGCAGCATCAATCATCAGCAGCAATTCCATTAAATTATCAGCACTTGGAAATGTCGAACAAACAATAAATACGCGTAGACCACGGATTGATTCTTCATAAGAAGGCTGAAATTCACCATCACTATATCTCGACATTGTAACTTTACCTAAAGGAATTCCGTATTCTTTAGCGATTATCTCTGCAAGATAAACACTTTCTGAGCACGCAAAAATTTTAGCTTCTGGTTCTAAGTGTGACATTTAGTATGTTGTTTTTATTCCGCTACGCTCCATACCATTGGGCTTTGACATTTGTCCAAGCTTGATGTTTGTATGCGTCTCGGGTGTAGTTAGTTAGTGTTTCGTTTTACCGAGGTGCAAATTTAGGAATAAAATCGAACTCTGAAAGGAAATTTTAGAGTATTTTTATAAGAAACATTAATAATATTTTTTACATTTGCACCGTGTTAAAGAAAAAAGACTTTTAGTTACCACTAAATATCTCTTTATTGCGTGAAATAACTGTTGTTATTTTTGTCTGCTAAGCCCGGATGGCGGAATTGGTAGACGCGCTGGTCTCAAACACCTGTGGGAAACCGTGCCGGTTCGACTCCGGCTCCGGGTACAGAAAACGACTGAGAAATCAGTCGTTTTTCTTTTAGGAGCGAGTCAAACTTTTTAAGGTTGATTGGCTCCGGGGACAAAAGCTCTTCTTGACGGAAGGGCTTTTTTTGTTACTCTTTATCATTCCTATCAACAGAAAACGACAATGAAACTAGATGGATTCCCGCCTGCGCGGGAAAGGCAATAAGGAAAGACAATAAGGAAAGTACTAGTTTAGTAAAAATGATTAGCAGTGGCTGTCTTTCCCGCGTAGGCGGGAATCTATTTTTAAAAGAAAAAAATACGTCCTTAAAGTACTTTGTTATACTTTTTTTATACTTTTGAAGTCTAATTACTTAACACAAAACAAAATAAAATAAACAATACTCTTTTTGGTGATGGCCGTAGCTTTAACCACCTCAACACTTTTTGCTCAAGTGCCTTCTTATGTTCCTACAAATGGACTTGTTGGGTATTGGCCTTTTAATGGCAATGCAAATGATGAAAGTGGAAATGGAATTAATGGCACCATAATGGGTCCAAGTTTAACAACAGATAGATTTGGGAATACTAATTCTGCATTTGATTTTAATTATTCTAATGCTAATTTTAGTCAACAAAATCAAGAAATATATATTCCTTATAACCCTTTGCTAAATGTTGAAAATATTACAGTTTCATATTGGATATTTGCAAGACAATATTTTTGGACAGGAAATCCTAATTTGACCGTTAACATTGCTAGATTTCAATATGGATATTCAAATCCAAATGGCCAAGTTTGGGGAATAGGATATACAGATAGTCAGATTATAGGCGGATTAAATGGCCCTTTAGGTGGCGGTGATTATCAAGCAATATACTCTTCAGCAATTAACTTGAATGCTTGGAATAATATAGTTATGACATATAATGGTGATTTAATAAATTTATACATGAATTCAATTTTAATTGCTTCAATACCGCATAATTTAGCAATGAATACTTCTGGGAACTCTGGTATTTCTATAGGAGAAAATAATTCTGCAAATGGATTTTGGCAGTATACCGATGGGAAAATAGACGACATCGGTATTTGGAATAGAGCGTTAACCCAACAAGAAATAACTAATTTATATAACTCCACAAGCACCAACGAATGCTTAACAATGACTATTAACACAGGTGTTTTAAGCACAAATCCTGTGACCTATACAAGTACTGTAAATATTTATCCTAACCCAGCAAATGACCAAATCACTATTGATTGTGGGAATCTAGCTAACGTGGTGGGTTGGAATATTAAAATTACAAACATGCTTGGTCAAGAGGTCTTTAATCAACCAATGAACACTCAACAATATGTAGTGCCATTAAATTCATGGACGGGTCAAGGTATGTACTTCGTTAAAATCAGCAATGCACAAAACGAGGTGGTAAACATCAAAAAAATTATATTGCAATAAGTTTAGTTACGTTACAAATGAGCCACAGGAAACTGTGGCTTTTTTGTTAGTAGTATGTAAGCGTAGTGCAATCGTTTTAAATCTACTATAAAATGATTCGACAACTTGATAGTGAAGGGTACTTAAAAAGTCTGTAATTGTATTGTTAATCAATATATTACGGGCTTTTTTTATAGTAGTTGCCCGACTATTACTCGACAATTTTGAATACACTTAATTTTTAATTTCATAGTACTGATTGCGTTTTAGCTTAATGTTGGATATTGAATTCTTATGTAAAGGAAATTGATTTTTCTTTACACTTCATTCTCTATATGATAAGAAAATGCGATTTTCTTATCATAATTAACTGCCTTTGATAAATAAATCCATTTTTTTATACATATGAAATCATTTGAATTAAAAAAACTACCGGCAGAAAAGGATATAGAAACCAAGAAAATTCTAAAAAAATTATCTACGGCACATAGGGCATTAGCTGAATTAAAAGGGGTTGCTACAAGTATTCCAAATGAGAGTATCTTAATTAATACATTAGGTCTTCAAGAGGCAAAAGATAGTTCTGCGATTGAAAACATAATTACCACACACGACGACTTATACAAGGCTGAATTAAATGTTAATGAAATAAAATCACTAAACGCCAAGGAAGTACATAATTATATAGAAGCCTTAAAAAAAGGGTTTGGTTTAATATCCAAGAATAAACTAATAACTAATAACATTATTGTCGAGATTCAATCAATGTTGGAAAACAACAATGCTGGTTTTAGAAAAGTTCCCGGAACAACTCTAAAAAATTCAAGCACAGGAGAAACTATCTATACACCACCGCAAGACATCTCTGAAATTAATGATTTAATGTCTAATCTTGAAATTTTCATAAACGATAATCAATTCAGTGAATTAGACCCATTAATAAAAATGGCAATTATACATTATCAATTTGAGAGTATTCATCCATTTTATGATGGCAACGGTACAACAGGCAGAATAATAAATGTATTATATCTTGTGACACAAGATTTATTGAACCTTCCTATACTTTATTTGAGCAAATATATTATTTCTAAAAAAGGGAATTACTATAAATTACTTCAAGAAGTTCGTGACAAAGACGAATGGGAAAATTGGGTTTTATTTATATTAGAAGCCGTTGAAGTAACTTCTAATGACACCATTTTAGTTATTGAAAAAATAAAAAATCTGTTTCTTGAATACAAGCACAGAATTAGAAATGATTACAAATTTTATAGTCAAGATTTGCTTAATAATTTATTCAAACATCCTTATACTAAAATAGAATTTTTAGAACAGGATTTAGGTGTTTCAAGAATTACTGCGGCTGCTTATCTAAATAAATTATCTAACGATGGATTGGTAAAAAAGGAAAAGTTAGGTAAGTCAAATTATTATGTTAATTATAGGTTGTTTGAAATATTATCAAAATAACGAATAGGAGAGCTTTTTTAGAAGCCTTTACAGAAATGTAGAGGCTTTTTTGTTTTTACAGCTTAAACATAAGTCAAACAATTTCTAGCATTTTTTTTCTTTAGAAGACCTTATATCGAATCTATAGCTTTTTAGCTTCCTCCTCTTTTTTATTTTTTTACCAAACCTTAAATTAAAATAAATTTATTCTCCATTTCTATTAATAAAAATTTAAAAAGCTCATCAAAACAATGTCGATGGAGTATCTAAATTTATTGTTATTAAGTCGGCGAAATCGGGAAAATAAATTTCTCAATAGATTCATTTAAGGTAAAACTTGCAAATTAATCCAATGTATTTCTATGAATTCTTTCCATATTTTGATTTCATAACTTGAATAGACGAATTTTAAAACGTAATACTATGATTTATTTAAAGGTATATCTTTAAAATAAATTTGTTTTATTAAATCTATACTATGCTGCCCCCCTTTTTTAAACAAAATATCCAACTAAACTAAGATATTTTTTTTCGGTTTCTCGGCTAAAATTGGAAATAACTTTTGGCCTTTTTAGGCCTGAAAAAGTTATTCTAATTTTATGCCACATTTTTCAAGCAATAAACACTTGAGGCTGTTTTATGCTGAACCCCAAAAACCAGACAAAAATTTTACATAATTTAAGACAGAAAAAACAACCTGAATTAGCCAAATTATGTCAAAAAGCTGAAGAGATATTATCATGAATTGTTGAGGTAACCTGATAATATATTTGAAGAGGTTATTGAATTTTATTATTTTTTAAATTAAAATATATCTTATTGATTTTAATATAATTGAGTAAGAAATCATTGAGTTAAAACTGCAACTTTCTCCAATAAGGGGAACAAAAGCAGAAAGGCTATCAGAAATGATTCCCTTTTTGCTTGTAGCCCCCTAGTTCAGCGGATAGAATGGGAGTTTCCTAAACTTTTGATCCGAGTTCGATTCTCGGCGGGGCTACAATTTACAAAAACCCATCTTTTTCAATTCCTGACATACTTTAAACAGCACTAATTAAAGTCTTGTAAACTGAAAATCTTAAAAAATTATTTGTCTATTTGCTTACTCTTTTACTATCTTTAAAAAAGATTTAAAATCACGTTCCTAAAAATTAAACGTATGAAATGAGCATTATCTAAAATTGGTCGCAAACACCGATGATGATATGCGACTCGAGCGAAAGCGAACAGGCATAGCAATTACACCTGCCTGTCGGCAGACAGGTTTGACCGCTAAAAAACAATAAATATCAACCTATGAAATGAGCATAACTTTAAATTCGGTCGCAAACACCAATGAAGATATGCGACCCGAGCTTAAGCGAACAGGCGAAGCAATTCCATATTCCTTTAAAAAACAAATATTATCTACATATGAAAAAAATTACACTGGTTTATGTTTTGTTTTTATCTTTCATTCTACTCAGTTGCAATGCGCAGCTGAAACCTAACGATGTTCCCATCAAAGAAGACCTCAAAAATTATACCTTGGAGACCGTGATTCCCGATATTCAAATACCTTGGGGAATGACTTGGCTACCTGATGGAAGTATGTTAGTCACCGAAAAAAGCGGCGTTTTATATCAGATAAAAAATGGTGCAAAAACCGAGATAAAAAATGTACCTCAAGTTTATACCAGAGGGCAAGGCGGTTTATTAGACATCGCCCTCCACCCCAACTATGCTAAAAATGGCTGGATTTATATTACTTATGCCGCAGAAGAAGGCGAAGGCGAAGGTGGCAATACCAAACTCATTAGAGCAAAATTACAAGATGGAGGTTTAACACAAATAGAATCTTTATATAAAGCTGGTCCGAACACCACTAAAGGACAGCATTTTGGTTCACGAATTGTTTTTGACAACCAGGGTTATTTGTATTTTTCTATAGGGGAACGCGGTAATAATAAGGACAACCCTCAAGATATTAGCCGTGATTGTGGTAAAATATACCGTTTAAATGATGACGGAAGTATTCCTAAAGACAATCCTTTTGTAGGTCAAGTTGGTGTAAAAGAAGCAATTTATACTTTTGGTAACCGCAATCCACAAGGAATGGCAAAGAATCCTGAAACAGGAGAAATTTGGGCACATGAACACGGTCCTAAAGGTGGTGATGAAATTAATATTATAAAAAAAGGAGCCAATTATGGTTGGCCAGTAGTGACTTACGGCATCAATTATGACGGAACTACTATCACCACAGAAACTCAAAAACCAGGAATAGAAAACCCCATTTACTATTGGCTACCCTCTATCGCTCCAAGCGGTCTGGCTTTTGTCACGAGTGATAAATATCCAGATTGGAAAGGGCATTTACTAGTAGGATCTTTAGTATTTCAATATTTAGAATTAGTTAAATTGAAAGGGAAAGAAGTGATTGAGCGACAAAAAATTGCGGCGGACATTGGTCGGTTACGAAATGTGATGCAAGGCCCTGATGGCTATATTTACGTCGCCGTTGAAGGAAAAGGAATTCTCAAAATTATTCCAAATTAATTTATGTTTATAAGTAACTTTTTAATGGGTTTAGGACTGTTTTTGCTGGGATGCTTTCCCCATAAAAACTTTGTTTTGCAATCGTCAGTACTAGATGAAAATAATTATACTCTTGTTTCAAAAATAAATAGTGATCAAATTGCTGAGCAAAACGTACAGCAAGCCGGAAAAGAAATCTATGATGATTTTTGCATTCAATGCCATGGTGCTAACGGAAAAGGAGATGGTAAAAATTTCCCCCCGCTCGACGGCTCTGACTGGCTCACAAAAAAAAGAACCCAAAGTATTCATGCCGTTAAATTTGGGCAAAGTGGCGCAATTGTTGTCAATAAAAAAACCTTCAACACCCTAATGCCTCCTATGGGACTTTCGAATGAAGAAGTGGCCGATGTAATGAATTACATTATGAATTCTTGGGGCAACAAACAAAGCAAAAAAGTCACTACAGAGGAAGTCGAAAACATCAAAAAATGAGATTAATCCTTTGAAACAACTACCTAAAAAATATAGCCAATTGACAAACCTCCGTAATAATTTTTAGGATTCCCAGGATAAAAATATCTGGGTTGCGCACCTCCAAAACCTACTGCGTTTGGCAAAATACTTGCCGCATACTTCTCGTCTAATGCATTATTAACTCCAGCATTTAATTCTGTTCGCAGGACTTTGAGTATTGTGCACCTATAATTTGCTTTTATATCGAGTAAAGAATAGGACTCACTGTATTTTGTGTTCGAATCATTCATTGGAATTTTTCCAATAATTCGATAAGACATATTGATACTAAAGCCTTTTTTTGTGTTTACATCCAATCCAAAATTCAGTTGTTTATCAGGAACTCCCGTGAGTTGATTGCCTGAATAATCATTACCTCTATCTACAAAGTCCTTAAATTTAAAATTATTAAGAGCTGCTGAAAAATAGGGCGTGAATTGAAATTTACTAGATTTGAAAAGGGTGTAATTAACCAGAAACTCCACTCCCCTATGGGAACTTGATCCCGCGTTGACTCCTACATATTGGTCATCGGCGGTGCGTTGTGCTACCAATACATTTTCTATTTGCGTACTGAAAAGAGTGAATTCAGTATGTAATTGGTTTCCAAACCAATTTCCCTTGAATCCCAACTCGTAATTCCAAGCTACTTCTGGTTTTAAATCGGTATTGATTTGTCCTTCAGGCGTTAGCGTTTCAGCAACAGACGGTACCGAAAATCCTTTGCTGACTGCGGTGTAAATGTTTTTTCCTTCCCCTACTTTATAAGAAAGTCCAATCCTTGGTGACCAAATACCACCAAAAGTGTAGGTTTTGTTTTGGCTGTCAGCATTCGGTTTAAAAACGTCGTCCAACGAATATGTTGTGGTATTTAGTGCTATTCCGGTTTCTAAATGAAGGTTTTTCAACAGCCAAACTTCCATTTGCAGAAAATAGTTGCCATAGTTTCGGTTTTGTTCAATTGCGCTGAACTCCTCCCCTTCTATACTTCCTTGTCCGGGTTGTGACAAGTATAAATTGCGATAAAGGGAATATTTGTATTGCTCAGCAGCCATTTCAGTTCCGAAACTCAACTCAAAAGGCAATGAAAAAAAATGGTCTTTATAATTTACATTTAGGCGAAGACCCGCGGAATTTATTTTATCCGCTAAAATATCAAACGGCCTTGTTTCATAACCCGATTTAAAATTTGAAAAAAGACTCGATTCCAAAGCCCAGTTTTTAGAAAATTGATGGTCATATCCCAAACCTAACAAGAATTTGTCGTAAGACTCATACCCTTGCGCTGCTGCCCAAGTCGGCGCTGCCTTTTCTGGATTGTCTACAAAATCTTTTTCATTCAATGAACTCGGAATATAGGCATTGAGTCTGGTAAAAATCCCTATAAAAGACAAATTCCCGTTTTCGGCTATTTTTTGTTTTCCGTGTAGGTTAAACGCTTGTCTCTTATAGGAACTATTTGCTCTATAGCCATCAGTTTGCAAATCAGAATAGCTTGAATATACATTCGAGTTAGGATCGCTGTATCCTCCGGAAAGTCGTTGTTGGAGCAAACCATAACTACCAAAAGTCGTTGTAACTTTTCCAAAAGATTCCAATACAGGAGATTCTCTTGAAAACAAATGAATCACCCCGCCCAAACCAGAACCAAAACTGCTAGAGTTTGGGCCTTTTATGATTTCTATTTTTTCTATTGAGGCTAGATCTATATCTTCTATCACTGTTTCACCTTCTCCTGAACTCAACGGAATCCCATCGAAATAGGCCTTTACTCTATTTGTGCCAAACTGTGAACGAGCACCAATGCCGCGAATTGTAATTCTATTAGTATTCAAATTAGCTTGTTGCATGTAAACACCCGGAATTGTATTCAGAACAGGAGTAAGAATAATTCCGTCTGTTTTATTAATGTCGGCAGAACTAATTACCGAAACTGAGGAAGCCGCGTTTTGAAGCGAATTTTTTATTGGGGAAGCATCCAAAATGATTTCTGGTATGGCTATGGTATCCTTTTTTACTTGGCTGAAAACAGAAACAATCCCATAAAAAAAAAGAAAAAAGAAAAGAATATTTTTAGACAATTGACGGATCATTAAAATGAGTAAAACTTTTATAAAATTAACGTATTCTTTCTATTTTCCAAAAAAGCGGTTAGCGTAATTACTATTTTTCAGTAATGCTTTTTATTAGAGTTGTTTATTCTTCATATTAGGTTTTCATTCTTGTACCACCGAAGAAGGTCTTTTAGCAATTGTGGCCTTTTAGTTACCTGCTATCTAATCAAAGGCGGTTAATAATTGCAGAATTAAAAAAAAGAGACCGTAAAATAATAAGATTATTAATAATAATTGTAAAAAAAACGAATGTTGTATAAATTGTTAAATACATAACAAAATTCAGTTTTTGATTAAAATAAAGTAATAACTTTGTCATAAAGTGACTTTTTTTTATCAAAATAGCCTAAAATTTGAATATTTAATAATAATAGATATGATGAAGTTGATGCCTAAATTGAACCCCGACGGCTGGGACGAAATGTTTTCCAGTAAAGGAGTGCGAAATTCATATCGCAATGTTTTGCATACATTACAAAGTTTAAGTCCAGAAAATCTTAAACAAAAACAAAAACAAGCGGCAGATTTTTTTATGAACCAGGGGATCACTTTTACGGTTTACGGTGACGATAATCTAGGTATCGAAAGAATTTTTCCATTTGACATTATCCCAAGAATCATCACACAAAAGGATTGGGATGAGGTAGAAACAGGAATAGCACAGAGACTAAAAGCCCTTAACTTGTTCTTAGAAGACGTCTACAATGAGCAACAAATTGTGAAAGAAGGTATTATTCCTGCTGCATTGATTGCTTCATGTCCGCATTATATTCAAGAAGTTCACGGAATAAAGGTTCCCCACAACATCCATATTCACATTGCAGGAATTGACTTAATTCGGGGATCAAAAGGAGAATTCTACGTGCTAGAAGACAATCTGCGATGTCCGAGCGGAGTAAGCTATATGCTAGAAAATCGGGAAATCACCAAAAGACTTTTCCCTAAAATGTTTACTTCAAACGATGTAAGTATGGTAGCAAACTATCCTATGATTTTTCATAATATATTGGTTTCATTGTCTCCCAGAAATATCTCAAACCCAAATGTCGTTTTACTCACTCCGGGAATATACAATTCTGCCTATTATGAGCATACTTTCTTGGCCAGACAAATGGGAATTCCTCTTGTAGAAGGTAGGGACTTAGTGGTCAATAACAGTAAAGTCTATATGAAAACCACATCTGGGCTGCATCAAGTTGACGTAATTTATAGAAGGCTTGACGATGAATATTTGGATCCTTTGGTATTTAAACCCGATAGCGCGCTTGGTGTTCCTGGGTTAATAAGTGCATATAAAATGGGGAATGTTGCTCTAGTAAATGCTGTTGGGAATGGCGTTGCTGACGATAAAGCAGTTTATGCCTATGTTCCTGATATGATCAAATATTATCTTAATGAAGACCCAATACTTAAAAATGTACCTACTTATCAAATGGGAAACAAGGACGAACGCGAACTTGTTTTTGCCGATATGGAAAATATGGTTATCAAAGAAACCAATCAAAGCGGAGGTTACGGAATGATTATGGGAAACAAAGCCGCTGAACAAGAGTTGGCAAATGCCAAAATAGCCATTCTTGACAATCCACGCAATTTCATTGCACAACCCATAATCCAACTGAGTACAGTACCTTGTTTGATTGACGGTGAATTAAAACTTCGACATGTAGACTTTAGACCCTATGCTTTGTGCGGTCCCAACGGTGTGAAAATAGTTCCTGGAGGATTGACCAGAGTTGCACTTACTGAAGGTTCGTTAGTAGTTAATTCTTCGCAAGGTGGCGGAAGTAAAGACACTTGGATTGTTAAGTAAAGAAACTAAATTAATAAAAAGTGCTCTTTGGAGGCGAGTTAAATAAAATATCGGGGTTTTTATGAAAAAAGAATTTTTAGACTATTGGGCGGAACTTAATTGGAAAAATCGGTTTAAGTGGCAATCACAATATATGGCTTTTATAACAATAATGCGATGGGTCGGTCTAAAGTAAGGTTGGCTCTTGAAAAGTCAACATTCATACAAATAAAAGTAAAAAAAAATGAACGTAAATATGCTCAGCCGAGTTGCAGATGGAATGTTCTGGCTCAATCGCTACATGGAAAGAACAGATGGAATGTTGCTTTCCCTTAACACATTTTACATCCTGTCATTTGACAAGGAATTAGAGGATTCACAAGGATACAAGCCCTTGTTGGAATATTACACCGATTTATCACAAAAACAAATCAGCGAAGCACAATTTGACACTAACCTTGTTGTAAAATACCTCGTTTGCAATAGTCAAAATCACAATTCAGTGAAAAATCTGGTGATAAAAGCTCGGGAAAATGCACGGGGTTCTCAAGATAAAATAACAAAAGAACTATGGGAACATATCAACTCTTTGTACCACTTTATGAATGCTCCTGATTTAACTTTAAAACTGGAAACCTCCGAGGCATTAAATATAATCACCAAGCTCAACAAGGATTTTTTACTCTATAATGGGATTCTACAGGTAACAATGCCACGAGGATTGGGATGGTGCTTCTCTAGTATTGGCAAACACATCGAAAGATGCCTTCAAACCATTTCGTTGACTCAGGCTTATTTCGCTCCTATTCATTACGACCTTGAGGGAAAAGAAGATTTATTGTATTGGAGGCGATTGTTATTGTCACTCTCAGGCTACGAATTGTATTTAAAGAGTTATAGCAATATACCACACAACCGCAAAGTGGTACAACAAGTAATTTTTAATAGAGATTTTGCACATTCTGTAATTTATACTTTGGAGTTGATTGAAGTTTATCTGAACGGATTGCTTAAAGACAATGATTTGAGTGAGGCAAGAACACTTCGCAATCAATTTGGACGATTGAAAAGTTCGGTTGAGTATATTGATTACTACAATCTAACTAACCAGCAATTAGAAGATGTTCTAAATGATACCCGGACACAATTGATACAGTTTTCGACAGATTTCTCAAAATTATTCTTCTCCTATACCTAATAAAAAATGGCGGTTTTCAAAATAGTTCATATCACAAAATACCAATATAACTGGCCAATAAAAGAAAGCATCAACGAGATACGGCTGTTCCCACATAACTTTGATAATCAGGACGTGCTTCAATTTCAGCTTTTGATTACACACGATCCTTATGTGGAAATCTCGAAAGATTATTATGGCAACAGGATAGGGAATTTCAACAATTTAGAAGCACATCAAGAAATGACAATAGAATCTAGAATGTTAGTGCGTGTTAATCATTCGCTTAGAATTCCTGAACTAGACGCTACTACTGTCGCTGATTTAGACTGTGAAAAAGAAAAAAGCATTTTCTTACAACGCCTATGTATTCCAGAAACGATTAGCAAACAAAAACAAATAAACCAAATTTTAAAAAAAATCGATCACCTTGATAAATCTATCTTAGAAATTGCCCAAGAATGTAATAATTATGTTTTTAAACACTTTACTTACACTAAGGGAATTACCAACATTGAGACTACCGTTGACGAGATTTTAGAAATAAAAAAAGGAGTCTGCCAAGATTTTGCACATGTTCTACTCCAATTATTACGAACCGCTAGGATTCCTTCAAGATACGTGAGCGGCTATATTTGCCCTAACGAAAGTGGTCTCAGAGGCGAAGGAGCCACACATGCGTGGGTAGAAATTTACACTCCAAATCAAGGGTGGCTTGGCCTAGATCCTACTAATAACATTTGGACAATGGACAATCATGTTAAACTCTCTGTTGGAAGGAATTTCTATGATTGCACTCCAGTAAAAGGAACTTTCAAAGGTTTAGCCAGACAAACGCTTTCGGTTTGTGTATCCATTGGTTATGAAGATGGAAGGCAATTTGAAGAACTCAATGATGTAAAGCTTCAAGATATAACGGTTGAGGAACAAGTGCAACTTGACTACATTGAGCAACTACAGCATCAGCAACGGCAGCAACAACAATAATATAAAATCCTTAAAGTAAACAGCCTTGCTGATTTGAATTTAGCAAGGCTGTTTTAAATTGAAAAGCATATCTAAAAGATAAAAAGTAAGATTTACATCGAAAATTTATTATTATTTCCTGAAATCATAAATAAATTACTCGAGAAATACAATTAAGTTATTACTTTAGTGACTGTTTTCAGCCCCGTAGTTCAACGGATAGAATGGGAGTTTCCTAAACTTTTGATCCGAGTTCGATTCTCGGCGGGGCTACAATTTACAAAACCCTGCTTTTTTATGTCCTTAAATACTTTAGACAGCAGTAATAAAAGTGTTATACACTGACTATTTAAAAAATTTATTTCAGCATGTTTAGAAGAGTGCTAACATCCCACAGCATTGATTTCAAGCGATTTAAAAAAAATATTTTGCCCAAATGAGGTTTTCCGTAAAGCAATGAAAAATAAGTTTTTCATATTTGCCATCTAAAACAATGAAATCGTTTATAAATATTCTTTCGTAAAAAATTACTTACTGAATCGTATTTGCAGTAACAACTATTTAATTTGTTTTTTATTTAAAGATGTGTAATATATGGATATTCGTAAAATAATCAGAATTCATAAACTAATCCTAGCGGAAACAACCGGTAAACCAAAAGAATTAGCGAAAAGACTTGAAGTTTCAGAACGGAGTATCTACAATTATATAGCATTTATTAAAACAGAATTAAATGCACCAGTTGAATATGACACTATAAAAAAAAGTTATTATTATAAACAAGCGTGCGAATTTAATTTAGAAGGATTTATTTTTTGACATCAACTTAAATATCAATAACAAAAATGGAGTTCAGATACCATTTAAAAAACATTAAAATCTTTAACAAATAGTCTGAATATACCGAATATAGACTTAAAAAAAGAAGTAGGTCAATTATATATTATTTTATTATGAAGATTAAGTTTATTTCAACTTTTGTTTTGGCTTCAGTGCTTTTAACAAGTTGCGCATCAGTTTTTACAGGTTCCAAAAGGAATGTTTTATTTGAATCAAACCCCTCTGGAGCAAAAGTATTTGTGAATGGCATGGAGCAATGTGTTTCACCTTGTCAAATAAAAGTTAGAAAAGATGACAAAGTAGATTTTAGATTAGAAAATTTTAAAGAACGGGTTGTCGTTATGGATGCTGACTTTAATTTGGTTGCCATATTAAACGGATTTAGCATTATAGGTTGGGGAATTGATGCTTTAACAGGTTCGCTTCAAAGGGTAAATACTAAATATGTTAAAGTTGATTTAGAAAAAGGAAGCAATAAACAAGTTTTTAATGATTATTTGGATAAAGGCAACATCACTAAAGTTGCAATTAATACAGACAATAAGACTATAGAAACAACTATTGTTCTAAAAAATTAATTAGTTACGCCCCGATACAGCAATCTGGGTGTTTTTTTAAATTTAATAATTTGAATGAAATATTATTATTTGTAAGCAATACCTTTTTATTTTTTCAATCATTTAGTGCTGTAGAAAGTTTTAATGGTAGCACTGATCAATTTTGAGCAACGGCAGCAACAACAATAATATAAAATCCTTAAAGTAAACAGCCTTGCTAATTTTCATTTTTCTTGCATTAATGCACTTTCTCCTGTTCTCAACGTCCATATTAGCATCGTGTGCCACTTCTCTTGTCTTTAAATTTTTCTCTTTAATGATTTCCAAAATTCGCTTGCCAAGAAGCAAAATCTCTTGGTCCATTTCTGACTTTTTTATCCTTTTTCCATACTGGAAAAGTACTTTCAACCGATTTAAATTATATGCTTGCAACAGCCAGATTGTTTACAACTGATTACTAACTTATTTTTGTCGAAAAAATATTTTACAAAAATGATATTTTCCCTAAAGCAATGAACATTAGCATTTTATGTCGACCATCTACAACAATATTGTTTTTTATAAATATTTTTCTTACCAAAAAGTAGATACTGCATTGCAGTTGCAGTAACAACTATTTATTTTGTTTTAAATAAAAACAATGTGAATTTAATTTAGATGGATTTATTTTTTGACATACACTTCACACAACATTATTATACAAAAAAATGGAGTTCAGATACCATTTAAAAAAACTAGGCGAAAAAATAATTTATACACTTAATCTAAATTTAAAGCAATAAAAAAAATAGCTCTGTTTGTTTTGTTTTTCATGCTGTCCTGCAGCAAAAACTGCGATGAAGAAATTACCACATTAAATGAACAGCGGATAAAAGCAATTGGTTTCTGCGGTGGTAGCCAAGCCGCAATCAATAAAGTCAATTCAGACTTCGACACAAAACTTGCAGATTTAATGAAGAAATGCAATTAGATTTTACAGATCTAAACCACTTAAAGCGCAACTGTAATTAGTTGTATAATTAATTTACTTAAAATTTTTAAAATATGAAAAATTCCTATTTACTTTTTGTAGTCCTATTTTATACAATCACCAGCAATTCCCAAAAGAAAGTAATCAATCCCGAACCGGTGAGTCAGGATATCACCAAAGAAATTCAAGTGTTAAAACGCAAAGTTGCCATTGCTCGTTTTTCTAATGAAACACAATATGCAAAAGGAATGTTTTATGATAAAAACAATGATCCAATGGGTAAACAGACCGTTGATATTTTATCTACAAAGTTAGCGGCATCCAATAAATTTATTTTATTGGAAAGACAAGATCTTGACAAGATATTAGCAGAAATTAATTTGACTAATAGTACCGATTATCAAAAAGTAGGGGCAGATTATTTGATTATTGGCAGCATCACAGAATTTGGTCGAAAAAACATAGGAGGTGTAAATGCCTTTTCAAGGACTAAAACCCAAGTAGTACAAGCTGGAGTGAGTATTCGCCTTGTCGATGTCTCCACAGGTCAAATCATCTATTCTGAAGAAGCTAAAGGTGAAGCCGAAACGACTGATAAAACGGTTATGGGATTAGGCAAAAGAACTGATTATGACGCTACCTTGAGTGATAAAGCCATTTCAGCGGCTATTTCTAAGCTGGTAGAAAACATTATTAGTAACTGTATGGACAGGCCTTGGAAATCCTATATTTTATCCAACGACAGTAACGGTATTTTGATAGCTGGAGGGAATAGTCAAGGGATTAAGATTGGGGATGTGTATGAAGTGGTACTTAAAGGAAGAACGGTTAAAAACCCTCAAACAGGAATAAATATTGAATTGCCAGGCAAGGTAAGTGGTAAGGTGAAAGTTGAATTCACAGGAGGTGATCCGCAGAATGAATTTTCAATGGTTGTATTTACAGAAGGTGAAATGGATACTCAAAAATTAAATAATTATTACGTAAAACAAATAAAATAATGAAAAACAAATATTATGTAATTGTGCTATTGTTTTTACTGTTAACAAGTTGTGGAGGCACAAAAACATCCTTTCAAGGTCTTGCAAACGAATCTTTCCTAGAGTTTTTAGGTGATCCAAATAACTATTCCAAAGGGGTTGAAGTAGTTGTTGATGACAAAGCCCCTTTTCAAGCTAAAGTATACAAAGACAAAACCGGAAGGATGAGAGGCGAGGTGTACGCCATAGCCACTGGCAAACACACTCTTAAGGTGTATCATGAAAACAAAATGATTTACAACAAACCACTATTTATATCAGCACAAGAATCTAAAAAAATAATATTACCATGAGAAAAATAATTTTAACATCAATTGCAGTGCTTTCTTTAGCATCCTGTGCAGCACCAACAAATCTTTATACTTGGAGTAAGTATGAAACGAGCAGTTATAACTTTTTGAAAAGCAGTAATGAGAAGACCAATACTAATTTAGATGAGGAATATAAAAAAATAATAAAAAAGCAAAAAGGAATCCGCGGTGTAGTACCTCCCGGTGTTTATGCAGATTATGGTTTTTTGTTACTTCAATCTAATAAAATGGAGGAGGGAAGAACGATGCTACAAAAAGAAATGGATTTATATCCCGAATCAAAAATATTTATGGACCGAATTATAAAAATGACTGAATAATGAAAAAAGCTAATTTACTATTGATTGTTGCTGCACTAGTGATAACAAGTTGCACTACAACAACTCCCGTGGCTAAATCGGTAGCGTATAAAGGGATGTATGAGGAGAAGCCATTGGTAGCTTTAATTATGCCGCCAATAAATAGAAGTACTAATATTGATGCAAAAGAATATTTTCATTCTACTTTGTATACTCCTTTAGCTGATGCTGGATACTATGTAATTCCCCCTTTTCTTTCAATGGAAATTTTAAAAAAAGAAAGTGCATTTGACGCCGAATTATTTTTAAATGCTCCTCTAAATAAATTCAATGAGGTTTTTGGCGCAGATATAGCAGTGTTTACTATTATTCACAAATGGGATAAATCGTCCTTAGCGTCTAAGGTAAATGTTGAAATTGAATTTATAATTAAATCTGCAAAAACTAACGAAATACTTTATACTAGAAGAGGCGAAATACGATATGACACATCTGTTTCTTCAGGTATGGGGGGGATTGGTGGTTTAGTTGCTAATTTAGCTTTGTCTGCTGCAAACACACTAGGAACCAAATATGTCGACGTCGCGCGGGTATGTAATTATTACATTTTAAAAGATTTGCCAGCAGGTCGCTATAGTTTAAATAATGGATTAGACGGGTTGCAATTAGCAGGCTTAAAATCTTTTAAAGTCAACTTGTCATCAAAATAAATATTTGCAGAATATGAAAAACAGGGTGGCCGAAAACTGAACAGAGTAGGCAAAAATAAAAATAAAATAATAATATGAAAAAAATTATGTTAACAGTAATTGCTTTATCACTATTTAGCATTGCAAACGCACAAGAGTCGAAAGTGTATTTAGGAGTTTCAATTGGCGCTGCCTTTCCAGGTGGTGATGGCGCAGATGCTCTAAATTCAACTGGTTTAAATTTAGGATTAATTAACTTTGGATATCGCTTTAGCGAATCTTGGGGAGCAACGCTTAATCTTTCTTCTTCAGGTTTTGCTTATAAAGATATTGATGGCGCAGCATTTGGGGTAGGCGTTTTCTCTGTAGGACCAATGTATGCTTTAAGTTTAGGTAAAACAATGTCTCTTGATCTTAAACCTCAATATGCTTTTAGTATTGCCGGTAAAGCTAAAGGTCTTGGTATTGATGATGCAACCGCCCGAGGAGCAGGTTTTGTCGCTGGTAGTTCATTAAATTTTGGTATATCAAAAGGATTTAAGTTTTCTATAAATATAGATTACACGACTGGAAAATTTAAAGAAGTTGAAGCAGGTGGTGAAACATTAAAACTAGAGTCTGATAATAAAATTAATTCATTAGCATTAGGCGCAGGTTTGCGATATAATTTCTAGTTTATGCAATTGAACTACAAGTTAAAGTTCGTAATTACCCCGCAGCAAATGATGTTTATGTAAAAAAGTTTACTAAATAAGTTTTTATTTCTAGCTGCAATTTATACAAAAACAGCCTTGTTAAACTCAAATTAACAAGGCTATTTTATTTTGAAAAATCTCTATTTTACATATTAAACAACCAAGTCGCCGGATTATTATAAGTTGTATTCTGTGAAATGGTGAACTTGAGTACCGTTTTTCCTGTTTCACCACTGGTTCTTATTTTACCCAAGCTTTGTTTTATGCTTACTTTATCCCCTTTGTTCACAAAAACGGAACTTAAATTTTGGTAGACCGTAAAATAATCCCCATGCTGAATCATCACGGCTTTATTTACAGGAGATAAAACAATAACACTGGTAACTTCGCCGGCAAAGACCGCTCTTGCGGTAGCGCCTTGATCCGTAGTGATTTCAACGCCACTATTATGAATCATCAAAGAACTGAACTGCGGATGCGGTTGATCGCCATAACGCAATGAAACAAAGCCTTTTTCTAACGGCCAAGGCAACTTCCCTTTGTTGGCTTTAAAATTATCGGCTAATATTTTTTCTTCTGGCGTTAACACAATTTTTGCAGAAGATACTGCTGGAGCAGCAGAAACAATGGCTTTGGCGCGTTTTTTTATTTCCTCTTTAGAATCTCCAGCTTTTGCCTCATTTCTAGCTTTTTCCATCGCTTTTTCCAATGCCGCTTTTCTATTCGCTTCTGCAATAGCTTCACGAATCAAACGATCAATCTGTCTGTCAATTGCTCTTGATTCCTGCTGCTTTTTCTTGATTTCGGCTGTGATTTTTTTCTTGTCTTTTTTAATAGAATCAACAAGTTTTTGCTGAATCTTCTTTTCATTTAATAATGATAATCGCTCTTTTTCGTTTTCTGCAATGAGTTTTTGTTTGGCCTTTTTTTGAACATCCAGTTTTTCGTTATACTCAATGAGTTGATCCGATTTTGATTTTATTTCCTCGCCCTGCATTTTCCTAAAATTGGTGTACTGCTTCATATATTGGGCTCTTTTATATGCCTGCAGAAAATTCTCAGACGACAATATAAACATTGCCCTACTTTGTTCAGAACGGCTTTTGTATGATTTTTCGATCATCATTGCATAATCCTCTTTGAGTACCACTAATTCTCGATTGAGTTTATTGATTTTCATTTGATTAATATACATATCATTACCCAGCAACTTTTTTTGTTTTTCAGTAGTGTTGATTAGTTTTTCCTTAAGTTTTATTTTATTCCCTTGAATTAAAATAACGTTTACCGCCGATTTCTCTTTTTTCTTTACCGATTGCAACATCGCTTCATTTTCCTTAATTTCTTTTTGAATTTGGGCTTTTCGTTGTTCTAATTTTTCTTGCTGTGATTCCTGACCCCAAATAAATGAAGTCATAAAGATTAAAACCAGGCTTAGGAGAAATTTTGGCATAGTATAAATAGGTTTGTGCAAATTTACTTAATT
Source organism: Flavobacterium psychrophilum (assembly GCA_945897545.1). Taxonomy (GTDB): domain Bacteria; phylum Bacteroidota; class Bacteroidia; order Flavobacteriales; family Flavobacteriaceae; genus Flavobacterium; species Flavobacterium psychrophilum_L. Next base: position 6,221 of record CAMDGJ010000004.1, on the reverse strand, counting down.
ATAATTCTTTTATAGTCATTTGGAACACTATAAGGAAAAGAAAGTTCTGCATCAAAGGTTACTGTACTGTATTCTAAATCAATTTGGGCATTCCCTTTCTTTTGATAGGTATCAATATTTATAGCTAGCGGCAAGGTCATTTGCGGATATTCTTTTTTATTGGAATAGATAACCTGAATCTTCCGCTCCTCTTTAGTTTGAGTAATCTCCTGTTTGTTTATTAAAAAACTATTTCCGTCAATATAGAATGATTTCTTTGTGTTACTATCAGAAACTTCATCAAGTCTGTAGACTTGATCTGCAAAACTTTCTGAATATTTTCCTTCTCTAAGGTTGTCTATTGCTCTTCCTAATACTATGTTTTGTACTTTATTAAAATCTAAGTCGGTTCCAAGAAACTGGCTTAATCCAGTGAAATCTCCCTCATAATAGGTTCCGTTCAATTTTTCGTAATAACTTACTGTGGTTGGGGTTATCGATGCTTTTGCCATCGTAATTCCCAAAAACCGTATGCTTATCAAAATCTGTTCGTCTTTCTTGATTTTAATTTCAGCGCTTACATTCTGAGTTTGTTTTTCGGTTGCGTATCGAGCACTCGACTTAATATATAAAGTGGAGAATTCGTTTTTATTGTTATAGTAGTTTTCTATAGTTTTATTTAGGCTCTTTAGACTTTCATTTTTAGATGCATCTACTACTGCTACTTTCGATTTGCAAGACACGAGAGTCAGCGTAGTTAAAAAGCAACCCACAGCAAGAATTACTACTGTTTTTACTAATTTATTCATTTTACAATTAATTTTTTATCTTTAACTATTTGATTTGCTTTAGCTAAATACTGTTCTTTTTTCTTCAAATCTCCCAATCCGTTGTGTGCTTCCCCTAGTTGAATATTAAAATTAACCTCCAAAAGCGCATCGTCAACCACATAATCTATTCCCATTTCCAACATTTCCTTGGCTTTTTTGAATTGTTTCATTTGATTGTTTGCCAGGCCAGAAAAATAATAAAACTGCGGTTGAGTTGGGTAAATTTCAACCAAAGTTGACGCTTTTTTTGCTGCCAATTCAAATTGCTTCAATTCGACATAGGATTGCAAAAGGAGCAAATTTGTCTCAATATCTTCATTAGGGTTGTTTTTTAAAGCTCGTTCATAATATGGAATGGCTTTGTCCCATTGCTTTTTATTTTGGTAATACTTCCCTATTTCCTTGGCTACATTTACGTCAGAATCTTTGTCAAAATACGCTATTGCTTTCTCTAAATCTAGCGTATACTGCGGATTCTTGTTGACAAAAATCAAAAATTCATTCAGGACTCGGTGTTTAATTTTAGCATCTATTTTTGAGCTAGCCAAAACAATATTCATTGCATTAATCGCTTTTTGCCCATCATTTTTGTCTAAATAATATTTGAACAATCCCACTTGCGCCCATTCTGAAGTTGGAATGGCTGTTTCCAGCTTTTTGGTGATTTCGATTGCTTTTTGAATTTCATTTTTATCTGAATACAAGTTTATCAAAGCGATATAGTTTGATTCTTCTTTTGGGTTCCTGCTAATTTGTTCCAATAAACTCTCTATTTCAGTATTTTGAAATTTTCCCTGGGACAAAATTTGGGTTTTATAGGCATCACGTCTATCGGACTTCCCAACATTTTCATTCAACTCATTGATAAGAACGAGCGCTTTATCAAATTGTTGCGTGTTCATATAAAGCTCCATTAAATCCTCTTTGTACTTTGGGTCTAACTCAACCAATTTAGAAACTGTGATTATAGCCTGACTATAATTCTTAGTTTTGTAATTCACCTCATACATTCCTGCCCAATACCATTTATTTTTCGGGTCAATTTGCGAGGCTTTTTCAAAAGATGAATAGCTTTGATCGTATTTTTTTAATGCAAAATAATTTTTACCCATTTCAGAATAAACTGCAGCATCATTAGGTTTCAATCTTAAGCAATTTTCTAATTCTATAATGGCTTTATCATAATTTTCGATTCCCTTTTGCTTTAAGGATTCATAAAAATAATCCTGAAATTTATCGTCATCAGGTACAATTGATTCTGGTTCGGCTTGCGCCAATAGCAGATTCGAATTGCAAAGCAAAACTAAAAATAAAAAGAATGAAACCGTTTTTTTCATTGATGCTTTTTTCAAATATAATACAATCAACGGATTAAAATCCATTGCTTTTTTTAAACCATTAAGAAATTAAGAAAATTAAGTTTTTAGTCTAAATGAACCTTAATTTCTTAATGGTTTAAAAGAAAAAAGCTTAATTCTTTTGTGTTTTCAATTGGAATTAACACCTCTTTACTATTCTAAAACTGAATAATCCCCAATACTGATACTTTTAAAATTACCGTCAAAACTAGCATGACTTCCTATCATTGCATGGTCTAAATTGGCGTTTTTTATATGTGTATGTGTTTGTACCAAACTATTTTTTATGGTACTATTACTTACGTGACATCCTTTTCCTAAAGACACATTTGGACCCACTGTTGCGTTAATCAAAACCACATCTTCACCAATATAACAAGGCGGAATTATAGTTGAATTCTCTAATTTCACGTCAGAATCTACTAAATGTTCTCCTTCATTGTGCAGGAATCCTAACATTCTTGAATTGGTATCAACAGTTACATCTTTGTTGCCACAATCCATCCATTCCGCGACTTCTCCAGGTACAAAAACCATACCTTTTGCCATCATTTGCTTTATTCCGTCGTTAATTTGATATTCACCTCCGTGAATAATGTTATTGTCTAACACATATTGCAGCTCATTTTTTAAAACCGCTACATCTTTAAAATAATAAATCCCGATAACGGCAAGATCAGAAACAAATGCCGCTGGTTTTTCAACTAGCTCAATGATTTGATTGGCTTCGTTTAAATTGACTACTCCAAATGCTTCCGGTTGATCGACTTTTTTTACCCAAATCACACTGTCAGCATTTTGATCTAAATCGAAATCGGCCCGAATTAAAGTGTCGGCATACGCAATTACCGCTGGTCCGCTCAGCGACTCTTTGGCGCACATAATGGCGTGACCGGTTCCAAGGGCTTCGTTTTGATAATAAATTGTTCCTTTTGAACCTAACTTTTGAGCAATGGCGATTAAATCTTCTTCTACTTTTTTGCCAAAACTTTCGTGAATGATAAAAGCAATTTCTTCGATATCCTGATTTAAAACTCCTGCTATATCTTCAACCAAACGATGTACGATTGGTTTTCCAGCAATAGGAATTAAGGGTTTCGGAATGGTTAATGTATGTGGCCTTAATCTGGATCCTCGTCCAGCCATTGGTACTATTATTTTCATATCAGCCCCCTAACCCCCGAAGGGGGAACTACTACTAGGGGTAAGTAGGATTTAAGTTAAATTATTTTTTTGCTTTCTAGTCATTTCCCTTGGGGGTTTACTTTACCAGTTCGCTTGCGCTCGTGCAATGTCATTAAGTTAAGCTTTTGTCATTCTGACGAAGGAAGAATCTCGTGTTAGTTGCTCACGTTTGTTGAGATTCTTCCTTCGTCAGAATGACAAAATCATCAACAAAATCAATTCAATTCACAAGATTCCTGCCTTCGAAGGAATTTACTTCACTCCCGTACTTCCAAAACCGCCTTCGCCTCTTGAGGTTTCGGATAATTCCTGAACTTCCACCCAGTCTGCTCTCTCGTGCTTGGCGATGATCAGTTGGGCTATACGCTCGCCATTTTCTATAACGAAAACTTCACTGGATAAATTTACTAAAATCACACCAATTTCTCCACGATAATCCGCATCAATGGTGCCTGGTGAATTGAGTACGGTGATTCCTTTTTTGGCTGCCAAGCCACTTCTTGGTCGAACTTGTGCTTCATAACCAATGGGTAATTCAATGAAAAGTCCCGTTTTTACAATGGTTCTTTCTAATGGTTTCAATCTTATCGATTCGGTTAAACTTGCCCGTAAATCCATTCCGGCCGAAGCGATAGTTTCGTAATTAGGCAAATCGTGTTGCGATTTGTTGATGATGTTTATTTTCATTGATTTAATTTTAATTGTACGGACAGGTCGCGACCTGTCCGTACGCTACCTGTCCGTACGTGACCTGTCCGTACGCGTATTTAATTTTTATGGTTTTCGTTTTATAATGCTTAGTATTGTTTTTTTCTCGTTGTGGAATATGAAATACATAAAGCCTATTAATAACGGAATTCCAACGAAATAATTTTCCCTAAAAAAGTAAAAAGAAATAATCGAAAACAAAATGGACAGTCCCAGATAGCCCCCTATTTTTTCCATATCATACGGAATTGGGTAATATTTATTTCCCAATACATAAGATATAATCATCATACTTCCGTACGCCACGATAGTCGCGATTGCCGAGCCATAATAACTGTATTTTGGTATTAAAACATAGTTTAAAACCAAAGTTAGAATCGCACCGATGATTGAAATATAAGCGCCAATATGTGTTTTATCGGTTAGTTTGTACCAAACGGAAAGGTTGTTGTAAATTCCCAGACAGAAATTCGCCAATATAATTAACGGCACGACTTTCATCGCTTCCCAATAAGATTTATCATCTAGTAAAAGGAACTTTAAAACATCGGCAAAAACAATGACGCTGAGCAGTATTAACGAACCGAAAATGACGAAATACTTGGTGATTGTTGCATAAGTCTGTGCTGCGTTTTCATTCTTAGAATGACTAAAAAAGAAAGGCTCGATTCCCAATCGGAACGCTGTAGCAAATAGAACCATAAACAATCCAAGTTTGTAACAGGCAGAATAAGCGCCTACTTCAGATTTGGCTATGTTTTCCGGAAGTAAATATCCCAATAGTATTTTATCGAAATGTTCGTTGACCGCAAAGGCAATTCCCGCAACAAGAATTGGCAAACCATATTTCATCATTTTTTTCCAAAGCATTGGATCAAAATTTCGATTTAGGGAAAGGTAATTGGGCGAAAGCACCACCAATGTTACTAAACTGGCCAACAAATTTGCCACAAAAATATAACCAATTTCGAAGTTTTCGAAGTATAAATTATCGAGGACTGAGTTAGGATTAGCTTCAGCTAAATGAGGTAGATACAACAAAAAGAAAATATTTAAACCGAGATTCACCATCACATTTCCAATCTTGATTAGAGCGTATTTCATAGGACGTTGATTAGCTCTTAGCTTCGAAAACGGAATAATTACAAGGGCATCAAGTGCTAAAATCCAAATAGCATAAGTAATGTATTGTGCATCGACATTGGCATAAGAAGCTAAGGAATCTCTAGAAATTAAAGCTCCAAAAAGGAAGAAAATAGTGGACCAAAATATCGAAATGGTGGCTGTGGCAATTACATTTTGCTTGTCATTTTCAGAATTATAAAACCTGAAAAATCCAGTTTCCATTCCATAAGATAAAATCACGTTGAAAAAAACCATCCAAGACAATAAAATAGAAACTTCACCATATTCAGCTGTTGGTAATATTCCTGTGTATAATCGTACCAATAAAAAACTCAACATTCGAGGCAAAACCGTCGCGAGTCCATAAATGGCAGTTTGTTTGAAAAGATTTTTATATAATCCCAAGGGTTTCTTTTTAAATTTTAAGCAACAAAAATAACTATTTCTTTGGTTTAATCCTGATTTTATTATTTCAAACCAAATAGTTTATAACCCTTCGAGCTATGTCAATCCTTCTTCGTTTAATGTTTTGATAAAATGAAAGCCTCTAGGATTATACCCTTGATTGTAATAAAAACGATGTGCTGTAAAATTTTGGGAATACGCGTCGAGAACAATCATTGTACAGTCTAAATCGGTTGCTTTTTGATTTACATAATCAGTAAGCAGTTTCCCTATTCCTTTCAATCGGTGATTGGGATGAACAATAAAATTGTCGATTTCCAAATACTTCCCACACCAAAGTTTAATTCCATACCATAAACCGCTGAGTCCAACACATACTTCTCCTTCGAAAATCGCAATTTGTGTATAATTGTGCGGAATCATTGCTTCTAGATAGGCTTTGTATTTGTCGTCAGAAATGCTAGGGTACAAATGACGAATTATTTCGATTTGAGCAAACATTTCGTCGAGGGTTTTGAGTTCTAAGGTTTTCAAAGTTGGCATTTTTGTATAATTAAAGTACAAAACTAAACAAAAAAAGTCCCCGCCAAAGCGAGGGCACTGAAAAACCTCTCTTGTTTTGATCAGCGCG
>CAMDGJ010000003.1 GCA_945897545.1 Flavobacterium psychrophilum | reverse complement strand
CCTTTGAATTGGGGAATAATAGTGTAACTGTCGGATATTTTTCCAGACATTCCTGATAACGTAGTATTTACTTTTTCGCTATGAACAGGATCATACATTTCGAGTGAATTTGGCACCACGGGTTTTGGTAAATTGAATAATTTCATATTCCCGTTTCCAGTCACGCTAACAATCAAATCAAGACTTTCTCCGTTTTTTAAATTCGTTTTCGAAGGGGTTACCTTAAAATCAAATTTACCCACGGCACCCGAAAAATCTAAAGGTTTTCCAGCTTCAGGAAGTGCTTTTACAGCAATTGTTTTGGCTCCGGCAGACACTCTTTTGTTCCCATTAGTAACTTGAACTCGGCCAAACATATCTCTACGGTTTGTAGGTAATTGTACATCAATGTCCAAAGACAAAGGTTCAATAACTAGTTTTCCCGATTTTTGCGGATATAAAACTGTTTTTCGGAGCACCACAAAACGGTACTTTTCTCCTTTGAACATTCCTTCTTCACCCACGAGTTGCTTGATGTCGATGTTTTGGCTCCAAAAATCATTGTATTTAGGTTTGTCTAACTCTCTCCAATTGGTAATTCCGATATTATAGCTGAAATACAGTTTGTAAACCACTGTAATGGGTTCGTTGATGTATGGATTTGTCTTAGAAATATCGGCTACTAGATAAATATTATCATCGGCGGAAATTTGTGTATCGTTGGGGTCTTTTGGTTGTTCTACTGCCGATGTAACGTTGATTTTTAATGGTACGGTTTTATAAATTTGACCATTGTATTCTATAGAAGCCTGTTTGATAATCAGATTTCCTTTTTGAGTTGGCAATAGATAATACGAATAGACTTTTTCGAAAGAGCTTTTCCCATTTATCCAGGACTGGCTCACTTGCTGACTTGGCCCAGCAATAATTTTGAATCCATCAAAGGAGGGTTGGCTAAAGTTGTCCCCGTCAATATTCATCACGAAATCAATGCGAAGTCTTTCGTTTAGTGCAAGCGAAGTTTTGCTGACTTTTGCTTCAAATTGTACTTGAGCCAATAGCGTTTGGGTAATTAAAAAAAGTAATACTACAATTTTTTTCATTTTAATTTTAAATCATTTATTTTGTGCTAATTCCCCCTTTGGGGGCTAGGGGGCTTTACCAATCCTTTTCTGCTGGTGTTGGTTTTCCTTTTACTTTTTGGGCATTTACTTTATCTTGAATCTTCTTTTCTTCGTTGTTTACGGCTTCCAAAAGATTTTCTAATCGTTGCTTTGAAATCCCTCCTGGCATTGGCTTAGGTTTTCCTTCCTCTTTTGGTTTATCATCTTTTTTCTCGCCCTTATCCGATGGTTTATCTTTTCCTTTATCGTCTTCTTTGTCCTTGTCTTTTTTGTTTTGGTCGTCTTTCTTCTCTTTATCTCCGTCCTTTTTATCGTCCTTCTTGTCTTTTTTCTTATCGTCTTTTGGAGGATTTTCTTTCAGCTTCTTTTTGGCCAAAGCATAATTATACCTGGTTTCTTCATCCGAAGGATTATTGCGTAAGGCATTTTTATAGGCTTCAACCGCATTAGTATAATTTTTTTCGTTCATAAAAACATTTCCTAAATTATGATAGATTTTATGTTTTTGAGTTCTTGATTTTGTGTTTTCAATCGCTTTCGCATAAGCAAATTTTGCTTCCGCATTCTGGTTTTGTTTATAAATGGAATTCCCTAAATTAAAAGGTGCAACGGTTCTTTTAGGAAATTTGGAATTAGAAATTCTATAATTGGCTTCAGCCTCAGCGAACTTCTTTTCGGAATATTCCTCATTAGCTTTAGGCATTGTCTTATCTTTCTCTTGGGCATAGCCCCCTAACCCCCAAAGGGGGAATAAGAAAATGAATATGAAATATTTTTTAATCATTTGTAATTATTTGTTTTATAACTTTTAAATATAGTTGCTAACTCTCCCTTCGGGGATTGGGGGCTCTATTTTTCGTTAAATAAATTCAGCTTTCGCACCCATTTTGTCTTTCTTTCCAAAAGGAAAACATCCAAAAATAATAAGGCAAAAGCAAAACCCAAAAACCATTGAAATTGGGATTGAAAATCGGCCATTTGAGTCGATTCGAATTCGGTTTTTTGGATATTGTCTAGCGCATTTTTTACATAATCAATAACTTCCTTGGTGTTATTTCCGCTAACATATCCTCCTTTTGTTGCTTTTGCAATTGACGTTAACCCTTCTTTATTCAATTTTGTTATCACCACTTCGTTGTTATTGTCTCTTTTAAAACTTTCGATAACACCGTTTACCCTCAAAGGAATTGTACTTCCTTTTTCAGTTCCAACGCCAATTGTTATGATTTTCATTCCGAGTTTATTTGCCTCTTCCGCAGCTGATTCTGCTCCTTCTGAATGATCCTCACCGTCTGAAATCATAATCAACAGCTTGCTGGTTTTACTTTTTTCGTCAAAGTAAGCTGCCGCTAATTTGATGGCTTCATCCAGCGAAGTTCCTTGTGAAGAAACGATATCAGTGTTTATGCTTTGCAAAAACATTTTGGCCACGCTATAATCAGTAGTGATTGGTAATACAGGAAAAGCACTTCCGGCATAAGCCACGATCCCTATTCGGTCATTCCCTAACTGATTGATAAGTTGCGAAACGATTTGTTTACTTTTTTCCAATCGGCTTGGCACTACATCTTCGGCGAGCATACTTTTGGAGACATCCATTGCAAAAACGATGTCGATTCCTTCGCGTTTTACGGTTTCCATTTTGGTTCCAATTTTTGGATTTACCAAGCCTAAAATCAATCCAACTAATGCTAAAAGCATTACAACCAACTTGAATACAGGTTTGAAAACGGATTTTTCAGGACTTAATTTTTGTATCAAATTCAAGTCGCCAAATTCACGCTGTTTTCTTCTTTTCCAATATTGATTGTATAGAAAAAGTAATACCAAAATGGGCACTATAAAAAGAAGGTATAAATATTTTGATTCGTCTAATTCCATTATCATTTAACCACGAAGGTCACTAAGTTTTTTCACTAAGTTCACAAAGTTAATTGCAAACTTTATTTTTAATGTTTTGTTTATTATTCTTTTAACAGCGGTTGATGTTTGACTCTAATTTCTTAATTTATATAATTCTGTTTGTGTTCTTAGCGTATTCCTTGTGCTCTTTGTGTTTAAACTATATAAAACTTCTATAAACTGTGTTTCGTAATCCAATTTCCAACAGAATTAAAAAGCCTGCTAACCATACGAATGGTCTGTATTTTTCGTCGTAATCATAGAATTTCAATTCTTCGATTTCAGTAGTTTCTAGTTTATTGATAGAAGCATAAATCTCGGCCAATTTGCTGTTGCTTGTAGCCCTGAAGTATTTTCCGTCTGTTTTTCGGGCTATACTTCTCATTAACTGTTCATCGATTTCAACTTTCATCATTTGAAACATAATCTGTCCGTTTGGTGCCAAGGCATAAGGCGATTCGGCCATTCCATTTGTTCCAACACCAATGGTATATACTTTTATCCCGTATTGTTTAGCAATGTCGGCTGCTGTTTCTGGTTCGATGAAACCGGCATTGTTAACACCATCAGTTAAAAGGATTATTACTTTGCTTTTAGCTTTGCTGTCCTTTAATCTATTTACTGCCGTTGATAATCCCATTCCAATTCCTGTTCCGTCTTGCAAAACTTGGTCATATTTTACGCTTTTTATAGCTTCTAAAACTACCGCTTTGTCGCTGGTAACTGGTGTTTTTGTATACGCTTCTGATGCATAAAGAACTAATCCTATTCTGTCATTTGGTCTTTCTTCGACAAAATCAGCGGCAACATCTTTAAGCGCTTCCATTCTGTTAGGTCTCAAATCCTTGGCGAGCATACTCCCCGAAACGTCCATTGCAATGACGATATCAATTCCTCTTGTCGTCTTGGTTTGATTGCTAATGTCAACCGTTCTTGGTCTAGCCATTGCTATAATTAAAGAACTTAAAGCCAATAATCGCATCACGTTCAAAAGAGGTTTGAGCTTTGTTACAACTGAGTTTGAACCCTTAAATCCTTGCGTTGAACTAATCTTTAATGTGGCTGTTTGCTCGTTTCTTTTCCAATAAATCCAAGCAACAGCAATTGGAATCAAAAGAAACAACCAAAAAAACTCTGGGTTTAAAAATGATAATTTTCCCATTATTGTTTTGTGTTTTGAAGTTCAACAGAGCTTAGTATTTTATCGGAAATTTCATTTGCGTATTTATCTCCCTCTTCGTGAACGATAATGATTTGTTGCAAACCGCCTTCTTGACTAAAAATCAATGTTTCATAATAAAATTTAGTGCTGCTTTGATTTTCTGCATCAATTTTTGAGAATGTTCCATATCCTTTTATCCCTTTTATTCCTCCCTCATTGGTCTCGAAATCTTCTTGTTTGACAATCATATTTTGTGCTCCTTGCGCTTCGAGGGATTGCAATGCAGCATCTAATGATTTTGCTAAGTCAATTTTTGTATCCTGTTTGTAATGCAAAGTCGACACCATAATATAAAAATTATCATTAAAGTTCCCGTAAGTAAAAGATTGCATATCCTTAATCAATGCTGTGCCATTTTTTGGGAGAATCTTTTTAAAGTCTGTTCTTGTTAGAACTTCCGGTGTATTGATTCTTATACTTGGACTCCCGTATTCACTTTTTACCCATTCGCCTTCTAGCAATTCTTTTGATGAATTTCCGAAGACGTTATCTATTACATAATCAAAACCTTTTGTGACAACAAAAAAAGATGTTATAACAAAAAACAATAGGAAAACAGAAACCACCGCTGTGACAATGCGTTTTTTTCTTTGTTTTTGCAGTTCTTTTTTCAGTTGTTCCTGACGCTGCATTTCATTGAGCAACATATCGTCTTCAGCTTCAACAACTACAGGAATGGCTTTGTCTAAAGTAACAATCGCTCTTTCTATTTTTTTTCGATCTTCTGTAATTTCAAAATCTAGTGGTTTTGATTTGGCAAATTTCACTAAATCGGCTTGTTTTAAAACCACGAACAAATTATCGATAGTTTCTTTTGAAAGCTTCATTTTCTTTTTCTGTGAAGCTAGTTTAAGTCCTTCAATTAGTTCCGAAGTTGTGCTTTCCATAGCCGGAATTTCAATGGCTTCTTCAATATAATTCCTTACAATTTCCGTTAATTCACTATAATACTCTTTAATTTCACCTTGTTGCCAAAGTTCTTTTTTTTCCAAGTTATTAAGCAAACTCGTCGCTTTTTCTATTGGAGTTTTATAAATTATCTCTTCTGTTTTCTCCTTTTTTCTTTTTTTGAAGTACCAATAAACAAATGCTCCAATTCCGCCAAACAATATTAAAGCCAAAAGATATTTCCACCAATCGCCAATTCCCTCATTTGCTTTTACAATGTCCTTGATGTCGTACATTTTTTGTTTTAACGTATCAACTTGTACGTTTGCCACCTCAACTTTTATGGAATCCGATAAAAATGCTTTGTTGTTAATCAGGATTTTTATGCTCGGAATCATATATCTGCCTGAATCAAATTGGGTCAGACCGTATTTTTTGATCAATTCATAACGATCATTTTTCCTGATAGTATCTATTGGATAAGATTGAATTACTTCAAGAGCACCAAAGTTTCTTGCAGAAGGAAAAACCACTTTCGACAAAGTATCGACATTTGTTTTCAACGTCAGTTTGAACTCGGCTCCAATTTTATTTTTGGTAGTATCAATGCTGGTTGTCACTTGTTTTTGTTGCGCAAAAACGGTGGTGGAAAACAGAAAGTATAGTAATATTTTTTTCATTCTTTATTTTTGGAAACTTTTGATTTTTGATTTAAGATTAACGATTCTTGATTTCAGATTTCTCTGTAGAATGTTTCAACTTTTTATTTCAAAATCATTTCATATTCGTTTTAGCCGTTTTAATACTTGACACAAAAATTGAAATCAACTCGTTGGCCTCAGTTTTTGCAATTGACAATCCGTTCAAATCTGTACTTAAATTCGCTTTTTCAATAATTTTTAAACAAACAAAACTTTCTCTCAATTCTTTCAAACAAATTCCCATTTTATGAACAAAGTCTTTATTACTTTCAGCACTTTGGGCTTCTCCATAATTCAAAGCTGGAGATGTTCCTGAACGAATAATTTGACCCGCTAAATGATTTCCAGCATAATTGTTTTTAAAACTATTCGCTGCGATTATTATCATTGCTGCAAAATCTATCAATCTATTTTCAAGTTCTTGTTTGTTCATTTTCCTTGTTTTTTTCGTTACTAAATCAAAAAATCAAATTTTCCACTCCAACCAAATCTGAAATCAAAAATCGTTAATCTTCAATCTGAAATCTTTATCTCGATTTAAAATACCCTAATAATTTCGTTACATAACTTTCGTCAACTCTTGTGTTTACAACTCCTGCGCCTGATTTACTAAAAGTTTCCTTGAAATATTTCACTTTTTCGTAATAATATTTTTCGTAATTGATTCGTACTGATTTTGAACCAGTATTGATCAATTGTGTTTCACCTGTTTCGGCATCTAGCATAGAAACCATTCCTAGATTTGGCATTTTTTCTTCGCGAATATCATACACTCGAATTCCTGTAATATCGTGTTTCTTGGAAGCTATTTTCAATGTATGCTCGTAATCTTCGGAAATAAAATCAGAAATCACGAACACGATCGCTTTCTTCTTTTGAGTGCTTGACAAGAATTTCAAGGCTTGTGCAATATCCGTTTTGTGGCTTTTAGGTTGAAATTCTATCAATTCACGAATGATTCTCAAAACGTGGGAACGCCCTTTTTTTGGTGGAATGTACAATTCGATTTGGTCCGAAAACAAAATCAAACCAATCTTGTCATTATTTTGTGTTGCCGAAAATGCCATTGTAGCCGCAATTTCGGTAACAATATCTTTCTTGAATTGGCTTTTCGAACCAAAACTTTCTGAACCCGAAATATCCACCATCAACATCATCGTCAATTCGCGTTCTTCCTCAAAAACTTTGACGTGAGCTTCATTGTAACGAGCAGTTACATTCCAGTCAATCGCACGAATATCGTCGCCATATTGATACGGACGCACTTCGCTAAAAGTCATTCCGCGTCCTTTGAACGACGTATGATATTCCCCTGAAAAGATGTGATCGCTCAATCTTCGGGTTTTGATTTCTATTTTTCGTACTTTTTTTAAGAGGTCTTTTGTATCCATTTGATTGGTGATTATTGATTAACGGTTGCTGATTTCAGATCTAAAATCTAAAATCTGCAGTCTAAAATCTAAAATCTTTTTAAGGTACTTCAATCTCGTTTACAATTTTATTGATAATGTCAACCGAAGTGATATTTTCTGCTTCAGCCTCATAAGTAAGTCCAATTCTGTGACGCAATACATCATGCACCACGGCGCGAACGTCTTCTGGAATTACATAACCACGACGTTTGATAAAAGCATAACATTTTGCAGCATTGGCAAGATTAATACTTCCACGTGGTGAAGCTCCGAAACTAATTAATGGTTTCAAATCGGCCAATTTGTATTTTTCAGGATACCGAGTTGCAAACACGATATCAAGAATGTATTTTTCGATTTTTTCGTCCATATAAACTTCCCGAACAGCTTCTTGTGCTCGTAAAATTTGTTCTACTGAAACTACTGGGTTTACTTTTTCGTAATTTCCTTTTAGATTTTGACGTACTACCATTCTCTCATCTTCCATTTTTGGATAATCAATCACGGTTTTCAACATAAAACGATCGACTTGCGCTTCTGGCAAAGGATACGTTCCTTCTTGTTCGATTGGATTTTGAGTTGCCAAAACCAAAAACGGCTTATCTAATTTAAAAGTAGTGTCGCCAATGGTTACTTGTTTTTCTTGCATCGCCTCGAGTAATGCTGATTGCACTTTGGCTGGAGCCCGATTGATCTCATCTGCAAGAACAAAATTGGCAAAAATTGGACCTTTTTTTATAGAAAATTCGTTGGATTTAATGTTGTAAATCATTGTTCCCACAACATCGGCAGGCAATAAATCTGGAGTAAACTGAATTCGACTGAATGAACCCTGAACGGCTTGTGCTAAAGTGTTTATTGCTAATGTTTTTGCTAATCCTGGAACACCTTCCAGCAAAATATGTCCTTGTCCTAAAAGTCCAATTAATAAACGCTCGATCATATGCTTTTGACCCACGATCACTTTATTCATTTCCATAGTAAGCAAATCGATAAAAGCGCTTTCTCTTTCAATTTTTTCGTTGATTGCCCTAATGTCCAAAGTTGTTGTATTTTCTTCCATTTTCGTATTTTAATTACTATAAATTGCCTTCACTATTTTTGACGGTGCAAATTCAATTTTTTTTTAGAAGTAGGATGTTAAAAAATGGTTAAAACTTCCGACAAACACTGAATTTTAAGGATGTTTTGTGATACTATTTTCATAAATTTAGAATTTTAAAAATATATGCCCAAAAAATGAGGATCCTAGAATATAAATCAACGAAAATACAATGATAAATAAAACACCTTTTTCTAAAATTATTGCCGGTACGATGACCTGGGGAACTTGGGGCAAAAACCTGGACAAAAACCAGATGATTGACCTAATGCATTCCTGTCTTGAAACAGGAATTACTACATTTGATCAGGCCGATATTTATGGTAGTTATACAACTGAAGCTGCTTTTGGTAACGCTTTTGGCGAAAGCCAGATTAAAAGAGAAGACATTCAACTGATTTCGAAATGCGGCATACAGTTACCCTCAGAAAACAGAAGCACTAAAATTCACCATTACAATTATTCGAAATCGCATATTATTTGGTCAGCAGAACAATCATTGAAAAATTTAAAAACAGATTATCTTGATTTGCTTTTATTACACAGACCTAGTCCGCTTATGCAAGTTGAAGAGATTGTCGAAGCAATTGAAAAACTGAAAAAAGAAGGGAAAATCTTGGATGTTGGTGTTTCTAATTTTAGTCCGAGTCAAACTGATTTAATTGAGACAAAAATAAAAATAAATTACAATCAAATCCAGTTTTCTCTCACCCATTTTGAACCGATGCTCAACGGGAGTTTAGACCATATGCAACTCAACAGAATTCAACCAATGTGCTGGTCGCCAATGGGAAGCGTTTTCAAAAAGGCCGATGATACATCCAATCGAATCAACAAACTGGCAGACCAACTTTCGCTAAAATACAATGTCGAAATAGACGTATTACTTCTCGCCTGGATTTTGAAACATCCTTCGGGAATTTTACCGGTTTTTGGCACAGCCGACAAGAGTAGAATTGCCAATTTAATGAAGGCTACAACAATGGAAATGGAACTTGAAGATTGGTTTGCTTTTTGGACAGCAAGTGCTGGAAATCCTATTCCTTAAATGGGAAAATCTTTAAAAAAATGAAATTGTATAGTAACAATTTCCAAATAAAACCATAATAAAAATGATTAAAATAGCCTTAGTTACTGGCGCAACAAGTGGAATTGGTAGAGCCACAGCAAGAATATTGGCCAAAAATAACTATAAAATAATTCTCTGCGGAAGACGAGAAGATCGATTAAAGGAACTCGAAAAAGAACTTTCTGAATTCACGGAAATCTGTATATTATCATTTGATGTTCGGGATAGAAAAGCGGTTTTTGAAAGCATCAATTCTTTGCCTTCCGACTTTTCTAAAATTGATGTTTTAATTAATAATGCTGGAAATGCGCAAGGTTTAGATGCTATTCAAAATGGGGATTTAGACGATTGGGATGCGATGATAGACATTAATGTAAAAGGACTTTTATATGTTTCAAAAGCAATAATTCCAAGGATGATCGAACAAAAATCAGGTCATATCATCAACATAGGTTCTACTGCAGGAAAAGAAGTATATCCAAACGGGAATGTGTACTGTGCTTCAAAATTTGCCGTTGATGCGTTGAACAAAGGGATGCGAATGGATTTGAATCCATACGGAATTCGGGTTGGTGCCATTCATCCGGGAATGGTTGAAACTGAGTTTAGTGAAGTGCGTTTCAAAGGCGACAAAGAAAAAGCCGCCAATACTTACAAAGGATTACAACCCTTATCCCCAGAGGATATTGCCGATATTATTCATTTTGTGGTTTCCAGACCATATCATGTGAATATTGCTGATTTGATTGTTATGCCAACAGCGCAGGCCTCAGCCACTATTGTTAAAAGAGAATCAATTAGTTAGGATTGTTTTATATTAGATAAATAAAATCAGTAACTTTGAAATAAATTCTATAAAAATGGAAATCGCAACACAAAAAAAAGAAATTATAGATTGGATTTTATCACTTCAAGATCAAACGGTTTTAAATGAAATTGAAATTCTCAAAAAACAAACTAGTTTCAATTTTGATGAAGAATTTAAAAAAGGAATTTCTGGAGAAGAATTAAAAATACGAACTACTGAGTTTTTAAAAACACTCCCTTGGAAGAAATAAATATTCTTTACAAACCCGAAGTAGAAACCTATTTGAATGAATTGATTTGCGTTTTGTTTAAAGAAAAATATTTTAGTTATCTAGAAAATTCTATTCTATACAAAGACAAAATAATCAATTTCATAGAAAGTGATATTGCTACATTCCCTTCCAAAAAAACTCCTATAGCATTAAAGAGTTTTGGATCAAGATATATTTTCAATAAATCGAATCAACGAACAACTTGGTATGTTTTTTTTGAAAATAAAAACAACAATTATTTAATTACCAACATCATAAATAGCCATTGTGAAGAAACCAAATGGCTTTATTTGAAATCACAAGAGCAAATTTAAACATTGCTCTTTTTTTATTTTTAAAAAATGATTAACAAGCGTCTTCTAGTCAAAAATCTTTTAGCTCACAATGATGAGAGTAGTTTTTATGACAAAAAACGTCAGTTGAATCTGCATACACGAGAGGGAAAAGCTAAATTTTTGAAACATATTTGTGCCTTATCCAATTCGAATCCAGCGAATAATTCCTATATTGTTGTGGGCGTCGAAGATCAGGATAACGAAATTGTGGGCGATGATTTTTTTGACGACAGTCACATCCAGAATCTAGTGAACGCTTATCTCGAAAATCCACCAAAAATTCAATACGAAAATGTGCCTTTTCCTAATTTGCCAAAAGACAAAGTTTTGGGATTGGTAAGCATAAAGGCAAAAAGCAAGACGTCACATTTCAAAAAAGGAATTCATACGATTCCTGCCAAAAGTGTTTTTATTCGTCGTGGGAGCAATACCGTTCCTGTTGAAGGGGAAATAGAGAAAAATTATCAAAACACGGAAACCGTTATAGGAATTGAAAATAATTCCAGAAACAGCATAGGTTACACACTCGACGGCGTGATTGATTTTATGAATCTCCGGCACAAAGATATGATGCCAAAGTACAAGGTTTTCAAGGAATTATTTGTTATTTGCTGGGCGGGAGTTCCTAAAAAATCGCGAGACAAAACTTTCCTTTCCCGGGTGGATATTGAGCTGATAAACGAGCAAATTAAACTTTTTTATTCGGCGCAAGATGTGGTGACAATTACTTTTGACGAGGATACTTTTACGATTATAGAATATGTTCCTTTGGGTTTAAATGACAAAACGAGCTTTTATCCTTTGGAGAAACAAACGCTGCATTTTTATGATAATGGATATTATAAAATTGATAGAGAATTCCTTTTTCTACCACCGGAATTCAATAAGAAAATGCTGTTTCATATTTACAATTCCAACATTGCTTTGCTCAAAAAACTCCAAAAAGGGCTTTCGTTAACCGAACGGGAACAGAAAGATTTAGAAAACTTACCGTCGACATTTATGATTTGTTACCTCAACGGATTTGAAGAGGCCAAACAGAAATTGATTGACGCCAAACCGCTGCTGAAACCCTTCACTTCTGTATATTTGTCGTTTAAAGAAGCGTTGCGGATTTTGAGGAAAATGAAGTATGACATGCAGTAGAAAAACAAATTAAATAAATTAGAATGAGAACACTCGTTATAGGCGATATTCATGGTGGTTTGCGGGCGCTGCACCAAATTATGGAAAGAGCCAATGTTACCCCAAAAGATACCTTAATTTTTCTGGGAGATTATGTGGATGGCTGGAGCCAATCGCCGCAAGTGATTGATTATTTGATGGAATTAAAAATTACTCACAATTGTGTTTTTATCCTTGGCAACCACGATGAATTATTATTAGATTGGCTTACAAAAACTAAGGATAATTTGCTATGGTACAAACACGGTGGCGAATCAACAGTTTTAGCTTATGCTAATGTAAGTGCCGAAACGATTAAAAAACATATCGAATTCATACAATCACTAGAGAATTATTATCTCGACGAAAAAAATAGGCTTTTTATTCACGCTGGTTTCACTAATATGAGCGGGGTAGATTATGAATATTTCCCGAGATTATTTTGTTGGGATAGAACACTTTGGGAAACCGCGTTGGCATTAGATAAAACGATGAAAACAGATGATGTATTATATCCAAAACGATTGACTTTATACCGCGAAATCTTCATAGGGCACACACCTGTTTCGAGAATTAACAAAACTGTACCAATTCAAATGGCCAATGTATTGAATGTTGACACCGGCGCAGCATTTAAAGGACCATTAACAATAATGGATATCGATTCGAAGGAATTTTGGCAAAGCGAACCTTTGCCCAGTTTGTACCCAAGTGAAAAAGGGAGAAATTAAAATAGCACGGGACAAACTCATATAAATACTAATAGCCACGGATGCACAGATTTTAAAATATCATTTATTAATCTGTGACCCGAGCAATTGCGAACAGGCGAAGCAATTTTTGGCAAAAAAATAGACGAAGCGCTTCGATGAAAATTTTGCCGCTTTTTTTATAGATTTTTTCTTTACAAATCAAATTTTATGCCTTGTGCCAAAGGTAAACTAGTAGTATAATTAATTGTATTGGTTTGACGACGCATATAAATTTTCCAAGCATCGGAACCAGATTCGCGTCCGCCACCGGTTTCTTTTTCTCCACCAAAAGCACCTTGTTTAATTTTTACCTTTGATAGCCCTCCCTCTGTTAGAGCTCAAGACGATTAAATAAGTCAGAAACTTTCATTCCTAATGCAGAACAGAATCTCAATAACAAATCAACGGTCATCCTTTGCTCGTTCCTGAATACTCTTCTTACGGTAGTTTCAGAACATAATGAAGCTTTAGCAAATTTGGATTTGTTTCCATCAAACTTGATTATAAATTCTTTGTACAGCCTATTTACTAGTTCTGCTTCTATTTTTTCAAAATAACTCTGCATAGAGCAAAGAAAATAAAGTACAAAACCAAAAAACTTTCTTTCATTCGACTTATAAGTCGAAAATTCTTATATATTTGTCTGTCAAAAATTAAATCTTAGCTATTAATAGTATTGCCACAATTAAAAAAAATAAAAATATTTTGCTCATATGAGGTTTCCCGTAAAGTAATGAAAATTATACTTTTTATGTTTGCAATCTAAGATGAAAAATAATGGGTTTGTTTATACAGTAATTATTAAATTTTAAATAGAATATTTTGAGAGAAAGACGACAACTTATATGCGTATTACTGCTTTTTATCAGTTTATCGATGCATAGTCAAGAACTTCATCACCAGATGATTGCTGCACAGGGGAAAAGTGTAGTTATTGCTAATGGAATGCTCGTAAGCCAGTCGATTGGACAACAAAGCGCTATTGGAAACTATAAAAATGGCTATACTGTCGGTCAGGGATTCCAACAAAGTAATTGGGGAAAATATATCAATATAAAGATAACCACTGCCATTTCGACCATCACTTATCCCAATCCTTTTGTAACTACTATAAATTTTCAGTTTTCGATTCCCGTTAAAGACAAGATACTGATTGAGGTTTTTGATATTCGTGGAAGATTGGTTTTTAAGGACGAAAAAAAGGCTTCTGAAACTCTCTTAACTATCGACTTACCTTCATTACCATCAAGTAACTATTTGGCTCGATTAACAGCTCCTAACTATACTTATTATTCACAAATATTAAAACAATAATGAAAAAATTAATTTTTTTGCTTGCCATATTTTGGTCCTTGGAAAATGCCCACGCTCAAGAAGTTTATTTCTCAGTGGGGAAAAACTTTACCACTTATAATTTTAAAGATTCAAGTGGTGCCTCAAATCCCAATCTTAAAAATGGAACGGGAAATTTTTATGAGTTAGGCTTTATTCAGCCTTTAGAGAATGATAAATTCAGCTATTCTCTGGGCTTGGCATTGAATGAATACAATAATGTAGGAGGTAATTCTGTAAATAGTTATTCCTGGAACACAGAATATCTCGGTTTTCAAGGAGGAATTACTTATTCTATTATCGAAAGAAGTGATTTTGATATTCTTCCCAAGTTTGGATTAAATCTCGCAACTATAATAAGTGGTAAAGAGAGCATTAATGGAACGTATTATGACTTGACCAAAGAAAAGGAATTTTCTGGTTTGTTAGTAACCCCTTCATTAGGAGTTCAAATAAAATACAATCTTTCTTCTGCTGGCTTCATCAGTTTTGGATATAACTATTGCATAGGACTTAACCCAACAAATGCTACAGCACAAAAATTATCATTTAGCACCAGTCAATTACAATTTGGCGTTCATTATGCCTTTAATTAAAAATTAATATGAAAAAGATATACATTTTATTTTTGCTATTTTTTGCATTATTCTCAAACGCTCAAAACGGAATTACGTATCAGGCTGTAATACTAAATCCAAAAGGAGAGGAATTGCCGGGAGCTGATAACTCCAGAGCGCCATTAGTAAATACAAATATTTGTTTGCGTTTTAAAATTTTAAAGGGTGAATCTCTAATAGAATATCAGGAAATTTTAACTACTACCACAGATGAATTTGGGATGGTCAATGTTATCATTGGTACAGGAACAAAAACAGGTGGTACAGCACTGAATTTTGCTGCTGTGAATTGGGATGGGAATCCAAAAAATCTTGTTGTGGAATTAGACACTACAGGAAATTGTTCTAGTTTTCTTGAAATCAGTAACCAACCTTTTACATCTGTTCCTTTTGCGCTTTATGCTGCTAATTCAGGAACACCTGGCACGCCAGGACCTGCTGGACCGCAAGGAATTCAAGGTTTGAAAGGAGATACTGGAGCTCAGGGAATAGCAGGACCTATAGGCACAGTAGGGCTTACAGGACCACAAGGAATTCAAGGATTGAAAGGCGATACAGGAGTGTCTGGTCCTCAAGGAATTCAAGGATTGAAAGGCGATAAGGGGGATAATGGTTTAGCGGGAACAAATGGAAACAATGGTTTAAATGCCTTAATAAAAACAACCGTTGAACCTGCAGGAGTTAACTGTTCAAATGGTGGTACCAAAATAGAAGTGGGATTAGACAGCAATAGCAATGGTTTATTAGAAAATAGTGAAATTAATGTTGCGCAAACTAAATATGTTTGTAATGGAGCACAAGGGGTTGCAGGACCACAAGGAATACAAGGCCCAGCCTCAAACTCTATTGGGGCTAACGCTGCATTTTCTGATGCTATAACAACTTACAATGGAGATATTTCAATTTGCGGCACTTATACCTCAATAGCAGTGAGTGATAATGGGAAATTTATTATATTGGGGTGTCAGTCACACACTGGGATTGACAATAGCGGCAATAACATTAATTCTGCAGGTAAAGTATCTGTATTGAAGTATGAAAATGGCACTTTTGAAAATGTTGGCCAAGAATTTATAGGACCATCACTTAATAGCAGATATGGACTTCAAGTAGGGATTAGTGGCGATGGATTATCAATATTTTTTACTGGAGGAACACCAAACGATGGTTATATTTATAAATTAGTTAACAATACTTGGGTATTACATAGCACGATTCCTAGTATTGGCTTTATTAAAACAAAAATGAATGCAGCTGCAAATTTAATTGTAAGTTTAGATAATTCAGGAAATACTACACAGTCAATTACTTTTTATAAATTAGTTGGAAATAATTGGGTTTCAAGCCAGTTTTTAGCGAATGGGATATTAGGCAATTCTGACCTACAAATAAGTAATGATGGCAGCATTATTGCACTAAGTAATGCCGCACAAAATTTAGGGGCGTTAGGTGGTTTTCCTACAAATGGAAGAATAGGGGTGTTTTTTTACGATGGTACAACTTTTACTCAAAGAGGTAATTTCATTGAAGGACCAAATACAAGAGGTTGGGGTTATCGCCTTTGTTTGTCAGATGATGGAACAAAAATTGGGATTTCTTCACAAAGAGATACTGTTTCTGGTGACTCAACTGACCCTTGTTATATAAGAACTTATCATTATAACGCTTCATCAAATTTATGGAGTCAATATAACAACGAACTTGTTTTTAGAAGTAATAATCAAGGGGGTGAAATTACTTTTTTTGATTATGATTCTAGCTCTAATTATTTAATAGTAGCTCATAAAATTGAGTCGCCATTTGCAAACGGAGATAAAAAAAGTTATTTTTTATTAATGAAAGATTTAAATAATAATTGGAATCAGTATGGCACAAGAATTGAATTTATTCCAACTTTAATTCCTGATAATTTTGAATTTAAATCAAATATTTTCTTTTATGTTCAAGATGATAAAATAAGAATTAAAGATTTTAACTAATTGTTTTAGAATGAGCATAGGGCAATCAAGCAGTCTCATTCCTCTCGTTTGCTTTGTTGCGCAGGACTGCTCCTGTAGCATTTTTTTACAAAAGACCCAAAACTTAATTTTCTTAATTTCTTAATGGTTTAAAAAATGTACTAAGCTTTTGGCGCTGGATAGTAGCCGAATAAAGTTACCACAAATAAAAAAGCGGCTTGATATAAAATCTTGCCGCTTTTTTTATGGATTGTATATTTACAAATCGAATTTTATTCCTTGCGCCAAAGGCAAACTTGTAGTGTAATTAATGGTATTAGTTTGACGGCGCATATAAATTTTCCAAGCATCGGAACCGGATTCACGTCCGCCACCGGTTTCTTTTTCTCCACCAAAAGCACCACCAATTTCAGCACCGGATGTTCCAATATTTACATTGGCAATACCGCAATCGGATCCTGTTACTGATAAGAAAAGTTCCGCTTCGCGCAAATTATTCGTCATGATTGCAGATGAAAGTCCTTGAGCAACTCCGTTTTGAATTTCGATAGCATTTTCTACCGAACCTGAATATTTCAATAGGTATAAAACTGGAGCAAAAGTTTCGTGTTGCACGATTGTGAATGAATTATTGGCTTCCGCAATCGCAGGTTTTACATAGCAACCACTTTCATATCCTTCGCCCGAAAGGACACCGCCTTGAACGACAAGTTTACCGCCTTCGGCAAGGACTTTTGATAAAGCATTGGCATACATTTCAACAGCCTGCAGGTCAGTGGCTGAAAGTGCTTAAACATTTCTTTCAAGAGCAATAACCCAGCAATTTTTCGAATAGGAATGCGGGGTCTTCCTTGTTCTGAATATAAATTTTGGAACTCCAACTCCATTTTATCCAAAGAAACCTCATCTGCCAATTTTATCAAGGGATGACCAAGGTTTATAAGGTCTGTCAGTCTAGTTTTAAATAAATTTTGCTGTGAATCTGGTTTTATTTTGCCTAACATATTGCCGCTTTTTTATACCGAAATATTCACTTTTTGGCGATTTACCAGAACCTTTTTTAGTGTTATTTTAACTTAAGTTATTAACAGTCCGATTATTGATCTATTTTTAAGCTGTGACTAATTAGTGCCAAAAAAAAGCCAAACAGTACTGCTTGGCTTTTAGTTTTTATCGTGAAATCGTATTAATCGGCTAAAACAATTACTTTATTGTCTTTCATTTCAAT
Source organism: Flavobacterium psychrophilum (assembly GCA_945897545.1). GTDB lineage: Bacteria > Bacteroidota > Bacteroidia > Flavobacteriales > Flavobacteriaceae > Flavobacterium > Flavobacterium psychrophilum_L. The sequence continues at coordinate 21,070 of CAMDGJ010000003.1, read as the reverse complement.
AGTTCCAGAATTGATAACTAAAGTATAATTCTGATCGTTCACTTTCGTGAATAAATCCTCTACTTCCTTGCTAAAATTGAAACTTGGAGCCGTAATTTTTACGATTCCTTTTTGAAGTATCGAAACTATGGGTGCGTGATGATTCAATATTTGAAAACTACCATCGACTCCCGGAAGGGTAACCGAGATTACTTCGCCTGAAAATAATTTTGCTTCTGGTGATACTATTTCTAAAAACATATTTTAAAGTTAGAGGTTAGAGGTTAGAGGTTAGAAGTGGAGATAAAGTTTAAACAACTTCTAACTTCCCATTTCTAAGTTCCCTCTTTATTATGCTTCTGCCAACATTTTTTCTCCTGCTTCGATAGCGTCTTCAATAGTCCCTTTAAGGTTGAAAGCTGCTTCTGGCAAGTGGTCTAATTCGCCATCAATAATCATATTAAATCCTTTGATGGTATCTTTAATGTCAACCAAAACTCCTTTTAATCCCGTAAATTGTTCTGCAACGTGGAAAGGTTGTGACAAGAAACGTTGTACACGTCTTGCTCGAGAAACTGATAATTTATCTTCTTCTGAAAGTTCTTCCATACCAAGAATTGCGATAATATCTTGCAATTGCTTGTATTTTTGTAGAATTTCTTTCACTCTTTGTGCACAGTTATAATGCTCTTCGCCAATAATTTGCGGAGTCAAGATTCTAGAAGTTGAATCCAATGGATCTACAGCTGGATAAATCCCTAACTCAGCGATTTTACGAGACAATACTGTTGTAGCATCAAGGTGAGCAAACGTTGTTGCTGGTGCTGGATCCGTTAAATCATCCGCAGGAACGTAAACGGCTTGTACCGATGTAATAGATCCTTTGTTTGTAGAGGTTATACGCTCTTGCATCGCACCCATTTCGGTTGCTAATGTTGGTTGATATCCTACCGCAGATGGCATACGACCCAAAAGTGCCGAAACCTCAGAGCCTGCTTGTGTAAAACGGAAGATATTGTCTACGAAAAACAAAACGTCTTTTCCTTGATCTGTACCTGCTCCATCACGGAAGTATTCTGCAATAGATAATCCTGACAACGCCACACGAGCACGAGCTCCAGGAGGTTCATTCATTTGACCGAAAACGAAAGTCGCTTTTGACTCTCTCATTCCCATCATATCTACTTTAGATAAATCCCATCCGCCTTCTTCCATAGAGTGCATAAAAGCATCTCCGTATTTTATAATTCCTGACTCTAACATCTCACGAAGTAAGTCATTTCCTTCACGTGTTCTTTCTCCTACTCCTGCGAATACTGAAAGACCACCGTGACCTTTAGCTATATTGTTGATCAACTCCTGAATCAATACTGTTTTACCAACACCGGCACCACCGAACAATCCAATTTTTCCTCCTTTAGAGTAAGGCTCAATCAAATCGATTACTTTAATACCCGTAAATAAAACTTCAGATGAAGTCGATAAATCTTCGAATTTTGGAGCTTGTCTGTGAATAGACATTCCGTTTTCACCATCTTTTGGTAAGTTTCCTAAACCATCAATGGCATCGCCAATTACGTTAAACAAACGTCCGTAAACATCTGCACCAATTGGCATTTTGATTGGGTTTCCTGTTCCAACTACTTCATAACCTCTGCTCAAACCGTCTGTAGAATCCATCGAAATCGTACGAACGGTGTTTTCACCAATATGCGATTGCACTCCAAGAACTAATAAAGTTCCATCTTTTTTTGTGATTTCTAATGAATCATAAATTTTTGGAAGTTCAACATCTTTTCCGTTGAAAACTACATCGACAACTGGTCCGATGATTTGGGCAACTTTTCCTATTACTTTTGACATTGCTTATGTATTTATTAAATAGCTATTCAGATTTATGATTGGCATCTAAACGAAACTAATCGACTGAATGCACTTTCAGTGCGCAAAGGTAAATTTTTAAAATATAAAAATCAACACTTTTTTTATAAAAAAGCAGCCAGTTAAATTTGAAAATTTACTGCGGGATTAAAAAATCAAGAAAAATGCATATAAAACAAAAAACCTTCTCAAAAAATGAGAAGGCTATTTATTTGTGTGGACGACTTTATTTAAAAATTGGCAGCGTCTCTAGGAAATAATATTCTGTAATCTCCTAAATTAACTCCACTAAGATTAGAACCATATTTAGTGTTTATAGCTTTTATAAAATTATTAGCTATTAAGGCGTACCCTCTTGGAGTTGGGTGAAAGCCGTCAAGCGAAAAAGCACCACCCGACACAAAAGTGGCGTTAATTGTAAAATTATTTGCAGTTATTCCAGTTGTAGATAATTGATTCATTATCATTTTCGCATCTACGAAAGCCAAGTTGTTTGTACTTGCTGCAGTTTCAATAGTTACATTATAGGCATCAGTTGCTGCTTTAGTTTCCTTGATTTCATCTTTAGAAAGCACCCATTTGTCTGCCAAAGGAACAGAAACACCATTAACTAATTCTGGGTTCCCCCCAACTGTACTTCCTATAAAAGAACTTGCTGGTAAAACAATTAAATCTTCTTCAGTAGCTTGTCTCATACTTACCAATGCTGGATTTATATTTGTTAAATTTGTTAGATATTCATCCATCATTACAACAGCATTGCCTGCACCTACACGAAAAGTAATAGTTCTCTTTGCTTTTTCTGCATCAGCATTAGTTTGAGTCATTAAGTTATTAGCTACCAAATAAGCAAAAGCTTGAGCAATACCAGCATTATAAGCACCATACGCCGCAGCGCTATTAAGTTTAGCTACTGTTGCGGCATCAAGCGGAACAGGATTATACGGCACTGTTGTGAAATGCGGTAACGCACTAACATACGGTAAATTTGCAATTACTCCTTTACGACCGCCAGCTGCAAGCTGAGAAACTAAAGAATTGTAAGCCCCACTAAATGTAGCCGTTGGGGTAATAGGGTTAGTGCCATCGCCACCAGATAACGCATATCCTAAAACATCATTACCACCAATCCACAAGGAGAAGAATGTTGGGGTTTGTGCTATAGCATCTGCCAAAACAGTTGTTGTTGTGTTCGATGAGAAACGGGAAAAATAAGGGCTTGCTGTTCCTAAAGCTATGCCAGCTGTGTTGCCATAACCTGGCGCTAACAAATGAAAACTTTTTGCCCCAGGTATTCCCATATTATTGAAACTACCGGTAAGATGCTTTGTGATTTCAGTCGTTGGAGAGCCAGCTACAGTAACTGGGGCTTTTCCATTAAAATACAATCGAACTCCTTGAATTGGTGTTCCACCTAGTAGCAATCCACCCGTATTATCTGCCATAAGTGGCGTAGTAAATGTCCCTCCGCCTACAAGAGCAAACTGTTGTGATAAAATATTAGGATAAGCTCCTTTTTGCCCTTCAATAAACAAGGCTCCATCAGAAAATCCAGCGGCATAAGAATCGCCAAGAGCAACATATTTAGAAAAATCGGCTGTTCCTGCCGTAAGTGGTAATCCGTCTGCGGTGTCGTAAGTAACTATTTCGTCATCGTTACAGGCTATAAAGGTTAACGAAACCAAAAATAGCAATTTTATATTTTTTATCATGATATTTTAAATTTAATTGTTGGTTTAATTAAGGAGTAATAGTCCAAGAAACAAAATATTGTTGACCAATAAGTCCCGCTCCTAATACTTGTCCGTATTCTTTTCCGCCTATGTTTGTAGCTCCTATTTTAAGAATTGATTTCAAAGCGGCAATGCTATAATTAGCTTGCGCATCGATTACAGTTGCTTCCGCGATTGTACCGTCTGCAAAGGTAGATTCCCATTCATATTCTGAATTCCATCTTCCACTAACTGAAATTCCAAAGTTTTTGAACAATTTATCGTTCCCTAATGATAGTTTAATTCTATGTTTCGGCGTGTTGAAACTAGCTTCGAAGTCAGGATCTGCTGCTTGATCAAAATCAAATTCTGAAAAATTATAATTTCCGCTTAATTCGAAATCTTTATATATTTTTTTTGATAATCCTAGACCAAACCCTAGCGATTTTACAACAAGACTTGTGTTAGTATAAACTTGAAAAGTTCTGATGTCTCTATTAACAAGAGCAGCAGCAGCCGAGGTTGCCGAAATATCGGTTGGATTAGTTTCTGCAGTTCCATAAAGAGGATTTATAACATTAAATCCTCCAATAAAATCATTGTATGTATTATAATAGCCATTAATATCTAAAGCAAATCCCTTGATGTTTCCTCTATATCCTAAATCAAATGCTTTTACTTGTTCTGGTTGTACCAATGGAGCATTGGTTTTAACCAATAAATCAGCAGCCACATTTAAACCAGATGGAGGGCCCGATCTATACGCAGCATCAAAAGCTAAATAAGATGCCTCCGTAAAAGAATTATAATAAGCACCCTCACCATTTATTGTTTTTGATGGTGCAATTCCAGCAGCAATTCCAGCAGGTGAAATGGGTAATGTTTCGGAAAATCGAGTTAAGTTATCCGGAGCAGAACCTAATAAAACTCTAGATCCTACGTCAAAACCTATATATTGATCTTGTGTCGATGGATTACGGAATCCTGTCTGGAATGACCCTCTTAAATTATGATTCTTTTGTTCGTCTAATGCGTAAACAAATGACAATCTAGGTGAAAAATTCCCGTCAAAATTTTTAGCCTTGTCATATCTTACAGAACCTGTTAATTTTAATTTATCATCCATTAACTTTTTCTGGGCCTGAGTATAGATACCATATTCATTATATTGTATCGTTCCAATATCGTCTGTATAAATTCTACCAAACGAATTCAAATCATATAATCTATAAGAGCCTCCAACTTGAATTTCAACTGGCTTGATGATGTCTCTAAAATTATAATTAGCATCAGCATGATAAATATGTGAATTATCAACAAGTTTTGAACCAGTCAATACATTAGGATCAGCAATCACTTTGTCGAAAGCTGCTTTAAAAGCTGCTGTTCCTGGAATTAATCTTCCTGTATCAGCAACACCTCTTGCGAATGCATGTGCTTCAGAAGGAAGGGTGCCAACGCCCGGAACCGCTCCAACAGATGCAGCCCCATAAGCAGCCCCATATTCCCCAAACCATTGCTGATCTGATTTCCAAGTTCTATTGATGTTTAAAGCAGTAAATGTCATATCATAGGATTCTCCACCATCCTCAGTAGTAGTGTATCCTCTAACAAAGAAGTTTTTGCCTTTGAATTCTAATTTGTGCTGTTGCATAAAAAAATTATTCAAATTATAGCGACTTGCTCCTTGATAAACCGAATTTCCAAAACCAAATTTAGACTGCCAAATAATTTCAACATCTTTGAGGCTTTCTGTATTTGCCCAAGGTTTAAAATGCAATGAAAAATCGATTTTCGTGTTTTTGACAACACTTTTTGTAAGATCAGTTTCGTTATAACCAGTTCGAGTTATGTCAATATTTGGCAAAAGATTGTAACCCGAAGATCCAAACGCATTTCTGTTTTTTAGATTTAAAAATGCCTCGTCTCCATATACATTTATTCCATTATAGCTAGGATTGCTTCTGTCACTAACTTCTTCATTTCCCTTCTTATTGATACTATTATAATTGGTAGCATACCAATCGGTTCCATTCAAAATTGAAAAATTAGCTTTTGCCGCAAAGTGAGGTGAAAATGCATGAGCCATTCTTATTCCATAATCAGAAAAATCGTTGCTACCCGCTGCATTTTGACTTGTATTACCATATTTTGCATAAGCGGTAATGCCTTGATTTGTAAAAGGACTTTGACTCGTCATAAATAAGATACCATTGAAAGCATTAGCACCATATAAAGCAGAAGACGCTCCTGGCAATAATTCGACACTTTGAACATCGATTTCAGAAATACCTATAAGATTTCCTAGAACAAAATTCAATAAGGGAGATGAATTGTCCATTCCGTCAACCAACTGCATAAAACGAGTGTTAGCAACAGTGGCAAAACCACGAGTATTTATAGATTTAAAAGACAAACTACTAGTATTCATTTGTACTTCTTTAAGGTTTTCCAAGCCATCATAAAAGGAAGGGGCTGCTGTTCTTTTAATTTCCTTAATACCCATTCTTTCGATAGTCACTGGGGATTCCTTAATTCTTTCAGGTGTTCTAGAGGCAGAAACTACCACTTCGTCTAAAGTTGTTTGTGAATCAATTAGTTTGACTACCACATTTTGATTGTTTGAAGTAATACTAACTTTTTTAGTTTGGTGTCCCACGCTAGATACTTCGATGGTAAAAGGCAGGTTTGCTGATGTGTTTAATGTAAATTTTCCATCGACATCCGAGGCAGCTCCTGATTTGTCACCAACGACTTTTATATTGGCTCCAGGAATAGGTTGGTTGTTACTCTGTGTAACTGAACCTGTAATTGTGTTTTGAGCAAAAGAAATGCCACAAAAAAACAAAGACAAAATAAGTAAATACATTCTCATTTGGTTAAATTTTGTTGGTTAATGATGCCAAAGTACAAATAATTTTGATATTAATAAATAAATGAATTTTTAATTTGATAATTCACAATTTGAAAACAGCTATATTTTATATTAATTTTTAAATTAATAGTAATTATTTAGTTAAAAAACTAAATAATTATATGCTTGTATCTTAAAAAAAATAAAAAACATGAACTTATCATAAAAAATCAGACTCAATAAAAAAAGCGAGATTAAAAAATCTCGCTTTAGATAAAAATATTTATATGAATTTACTTATTCTACAGTAACTGACTTGGCTAAATTTCTAGGTTGATCTACGTTACAGCCTCTCATTACTGCTATATGGTACGATAACAATTGCAAAGGAATTGTTGTTATCAATGGAGACAATGCATCAGATGTTTCTGGAATTTCAATAATATAATCTGCCAGTTCACGAACTTGAGTATCCCCTTTAGTAACTACAGCAATAATAATTCCGCTGCGGGATTTAATTTCCTGTATATTACTTACAATTTTATCGTAGTGTCCTTGTTTTGGAGCAATAACAACCACTGGCATTTGGGCATCAATTAATGCAATTGGGCCATGTTTCATTTCGGCTGCAGGATAGCCCTCGGCATGAATATAAGAGATTTCTTTGAGTTTCAATGCACCTTCAAGGGCAACTGGAAAGTTATAACCCCTTCCTAAATAGAGACAGTTATGTGAATCTTTAAAAACCGCAGCAATTTCTTTTGCTCTATCGTTAGTTTCTAGTGCTTCCTTGACCTTTTCGGGAATGATTTCCAATTCTTGCAAATACCGATGAAAATCAGTGTTAGATATTGTTCCTTTTGCTTTTGCCAATCTTAAGGCAATCATAGTCAATACCGTAATTTGTGTAGTAAATGCTTTTGTAGATGCAACTCCAATTTCAGGTCCAGCGTGCGTATAAGCACCAGCATGGGTTTCTCTTGAAATAGAGGATCCAACTACATTGCAAACCCCAAAAACAAAAGCTCCTTTTTCTTTAGCTAATTTGATGGCTGCCATCGTATCAGCAGTTTCACCAGATTGTGAAATGGCAATTACAACATCTCTACTGCCTATGATCGGATTTCTATATCTAAATTCTGAAGCGTATTCTACCTCAACAGGAATTCTTGTAAATTCTTCAAAAATGTATTCTGCAACTAATCCTGCATGCCATGAAGTGCCACAAGCAACAATAATAATTCTTTCTGCATGTAGGAATTTCTCTAGGTTATCCTCCACTCCTGCCATTTGAATAATGCCCTCGTTTGCATGAAGTCTTCCGCGATATGTATCTTTAATTACACTAGGCTGCTCGTATATTTCTTTAAGCATAAAGTGTTCGTAACCACCTTTTTCTATTTGCTCCAAATTCATTTGAAGCTCTTGAATATAAGGGTCAACTAAAGAATCATCTTTGATTTTTCTAACTTTCATCGATTTATGCAACCTAATATTTGCGATCTCACCATCTTCTAAATATACTGCATTAGAAGTATATTCTATAAATGGAGAAGCGTCTGAGGCTATAAAATATTCTCCATCTCCAATTCCTATTGCTAGTGGACTTCCTAAACGAGCCACAACAATTTCATCAGGGTTTTTTTTATCAAAAACGGCAATCGCGTAAGCACCTACCACTTGATTTAATGCTATTTGAACTGCTTTTCCTAGTTTAATGTTTTCTTTCTTTTGCACTTCTTCGATAAGATTTACAAGCACTTCAGTATCGGTATCTGAGTGAAAAACATATCCTCTTTTTATTAATTCAACTTTCAGCGGAGCGTAATTTTCAATAATTCCGTTGTGAATTATGACCAAATCTCCAGAATTAGAAAGATGTGGATGCGAATTAACATCGTTAGGAACGCCATGCGTTGCCCAACGCGTATGTCCCATTCCTATTGTCCCATTAGTGGATATTTCTTTAGAAGCTTTTTCTTCAAGATCCGTGACCTTACCTTTTGTTTTCGAAAGTTTTAAGACGTTTCCGTCATATAACATCACACCAGCACTATCATAACCTCTATATTCAAGTCTTTTTAATCCTTTTAAAACAATAGGATAAGCTTCTCTATAACCGATATATCCAACAATTCCACACATAATTTTGCTTTAATTAGGTTTAGTATAATAAATTTCAAGTTTCAATCTTTTACTTTCCTCTGTTGAATTACTTCCGTGAAGAATTGTTCCAAGTGGATTCATCACGCTTGCTCTTGGCGCTACAGAAAAAGCTGGAGCAACTGATGCCGTTCGCAAGAAATTGAAATTTGCAATAGCGATATCTTCAGTTACTACAAGTCCCAGTTTTACATTTTTTGTGTCTTTTTTGTTGACCAGGTTTCTTATATGATTGGTAATTCTGATTTTATAAGTTAACCCTCGACCTTTTACAGTTCCATTATCAGGAGCCTTTTTTATATTACCGTCGAACACTACTTTTGCTCTTTTTGGTTTAACCGCACCTGAACCATCAACTAAATAATCTAAAACAGGAGTGCCATTGGTAAAATCATACAAATAGATTCTCTCCGGCTCAAAGCTGTTTGCCATTGAACTTGCGTCAATATTAAAAACGAGATTAGCCTCATTTATCAACCAGCCGTTATTTCTGATGGCTTCTAATTCGTCTGGAACACCGTCATTATTGATGTCTGGACCAAAAAGTTCTATGATTGCTAGTGATCCTTCGCCGCCTTTTAAGTACAGTTTTTCGTCTCCAAGCACGCTATTTGGTGAATTTACAGCACTTTCGTAAGCTAAATTTGTATTGCTTTGATTCAGCAAACTTACCGTGTTTCCAGATAAATTGAGCACTATTGTTTTATCGATTCTCGTGTCAACAGTCAGCGAAGTGTTTTCTTTATATTTAATGGTAATTGTACCTTTGGCAAAATTTATTGAACATAAACCTCCTGGGTCTGCTCCAAATTGCTCCACTTTAAAATACAATCCGCGAAAATATTCTTTAAAGACGTCATTAGTTGCTAATTTGCCAGCCGGAGCATTAAATATTTTAGATGTAAAGAACGCTTTATTCAATTTCAATCTCATACCCGGAGGTGTTCTTGTGGTCGCTGTAACTAAACCTTCTGCATTTTTTGTTTCAAATTTATACTCTTTTGGATCAAAGAAAAATTCGTCATTTTGAGCTGTACTAGCATCATCATTTAATCGATCACCAATCTTAAGGTTATCAAAATCCGCATTTTGATTTGAATAGTATTTTTGAGGGCTTTGAAATCCAGTTGCAGGATCTAAATCATTAATTACATACCCTGATTCAAAGATACTTAGTTTTATTTTGGCGGTACTTGCTCCATAAATAGAATCTAGTTCATATAAACGATCACCACTTGTTGCGTCCGCAGAAACTAAGGTGCTAAAATAAGGTACATCAAGATAAACATCTTCAATCACGGGATTTAACGCAGGATTAATTGTTGGATTTAGGCTAGCTAATGTCACTTGAGTTACAAAATTTGCTGTGGTTTTCCCAAAGGCTGGATTGTCATAAATTCCCAAAGCATTTATAGGGAGATTGTTTGACTGAATTGGAGTAATTTTTTGATTATAAGCAACTACGTTATAGTTTTCCTTGCTTAAATCAAAGTTGTTTTCGCCAATTAAAGCGTCTCCAATTTCACTATACTCTTTATCACACGAAACGAAAAGGGAAATACTAACCACCAATAAAAGGGTCTTAAAAAAAAAATTATTGTGCATGTTTACAAGAAAAAATTTAATTTATACAACAAACGTTTTATAGAAATTTGAATACGCCTCAGCGAATTTATCTTTCGGAGCGAAAGGTAAAAAAGGTTTTCCTGAAGATTCTATAAATTTTGTTAAACTTGGAGACAGGTTCTCTGAAGCAATGATAACCCCATCAGAATGGTTTATAGTGGCTTTCATAATGCTTTCGTAATCCGGATTTTTCAAATCTAAAATTGCATCAAGAGGCACACCATCAAATGCCACCTTATTGACCATGTCTTTATCCAATGTACCTTCGAAAGACTGGCTATAAATGGAAGTAACGATTTTTGTTTCAGAAAACAACGCTTCGTTTTTATAAAAATGCTTCATATAAACAGGCAACATAGCAGCCATCCATCCGTGAACATGTATAATGTCAGGAACCCAATTGAGTTTTTTTACGGTTTCGACAACTCCTTTTGCAAAGAAAATAGCGCGTTCGTCATTATCCGGAAACATAGCACCTTCTTCATCAGTAAATGTGGCTTTCCTTTTAAAATATTCGTCATTGTCTATAAAATAAACTTGAATTCTTTCTTTTGGGATAGAAGCAACTTTTATTATTAAGGGCATATCCAAGTCATTTACAACCAGATTCATCCCCGAAAGCCGAATTACTTCATGTAATTGATGTCTTCTTTCGTTAATATTACCATATCGCGGCATAAAAATTCTTATTTGCCCGCCCTGATTATTAATCATTTTGGGTACTTCATAAGACATTGAAGACACCTCATTTTCAGCTAGATAAGGCACCACCTCAGATGATACATATAATATTCTCTTATCTTCCATATTGTAAATTACTTGATTTATTGGCAATAAAAACCATGCAAAATTACAAAAATTTACGCAGTTATAGACTAAAATATTATGTTTGCATATTATTTCAATAAAACACCTATGCATATTTTCTATGGAAAAGCAGCTTTGATAGATTATTTAAAATCTATTAAAACCAACCATTCCTCAATTGGTTTTGTTCCTACAATGGGTGCTTTGCATCAAGGTCATTTATCGTTGATGCAACTGTCAATGCAAGAAAACCAAGCCACTGTTGTGAGTATTTTTGTAAACCCAACCCAGTTTAACAATCAAGAAGATTTAGCAAAATACCCCAGAAAACTAGAGGAAGACATCAAAAAAATAGCAAATTTAAGCACTAAAATAATTGTTTTTGCACCAGCTATTGATGATGTTTATGAAGGAAAACCCTCCTCTCTATTTTTTGATTTTGACGGATTGGAAAATCAAATGGAAGGAAAATTCAGACCCGGACATTTCAATGGTGTTGCGACAATAGTCAAAAAGCTTTTCGAAATCGTCGAGCCTACAAATGCCTATTTTGGGGAGAAAGATTTTCAACAATTACAAATTGTAAAGAAAATGGTAGCTAAAAATAATCTGAAAGTCAACGTCAAAGGCTGTCCCATTTATAGAGAATTAAACCATCTAGCAATGAGTTCCAGAAACGCACTTTTATCCGCAAAAGAAAAACACAAAGCCTCCATAATTTATGAAGTTTTAATTGGCGCAAAAGAAAAATTCAAAATAAATAGCTCCAAAACGGTGACGGAATGGGCGCAAAAAACATTCGAAAAAAATCCAGATTTCAAACTAGAATATTTTCAAATTGCCGACGAGACAACGCTTTTGCCATGTTTGCGAAAAAATAAAAACAAGAAATACCGCGCTTTTATTGCCGTTTTTGTTAACAATATTCGATTGATAGATACCATTTCACTAAATTAATTTACTTTTGCACAATGCAAATACAAGTAGTAAAATCTAAAATTCACCGTGTAAAAGTAACTGGCGCCGATTTAAATTATATCGGCAGCATCACTATTGACGAAGCATTGATGGAAGCCGCAAATCTTATAGAAGGCGAAAAAGTGTCAATTGTAAACATCAATAATGGCGAACGATTTGATACTTATGTAATTGTTGGCGCAAAAAATTCTGGCGAAATTACCCTCAACGGACCTGCAGCAAGAAAGGTGCAAAAAGACGATATCATCATCATCATTTCTTATGCAACCCTAGATTTTGAAGAAGCCAAAACTTTCAAGCCTTGGATCGTTTTCCCGAATGAAAATGATAATTCACTGATGTAGCCAAAAATTAATCGGTGTTTTTGAGGTATTTTTTTAATCCAATCAAATAATTTTTTTTTGCACTTTTAAAGCTTATTTTTGAAGCTAAATAAGCTAAAAGTAATGTCAAAAGTAAAAACTTCCTTTTTTTGCCAAAATTGTGGTGCTCAATATTCAAAATGGCAAGGACAATGTAATTCCTGCAAAGAATGGAATACTATTGCAGAGGAAATTATTCAAAAAGAAGAAAAATCAAGTTGGAAACCATCAGTTTCTGAATCGAAAAGAGTATCGAAGCCTTTGAGAATAAACGAAATTGATTCGTCTCAAGAAGTTCGAATGGATACTCGTGACGGCGAACTCAATCGAGTGCTTGGGGGCGGAATTGTTCCTGGTTCATTAATCCTTTTAGGCGGCGAACCTGGCATTGGAAAAAGCACACTTTTGCTTCAAATTTCTTTAAAATTACCATATAAAACTTTATATGTTTCAGGTGAAGAAAGCCAAAAGCAAATTAAAATGCGTGCCGAAAGAATCACGCCAAACAGTGATAATTGCTATATTCTGACCGAGACTAAAACCCAAAATATCTTCAAGCAAATTGAAGAAATTCAACCCGAAATAGTAATCATCGATTCCATACAAACGCTTCATACCGATTACATTGAATCTACTCCAGGAAGCATTTCTCAAATTCGGGAAACCACTGCGGAACTGATAAAATTTGCCAAGGAATCGAATGTTCCCGTGATTTTAATTGGTCATATTACCAAGGATGGAAACATTGCCGGACCTAAAATTCTAGAACATATGGTGGACACCGTTTTGCAATTCGAAGGTGATAGAAATCACGTGTACCGGATTCTGCGTTCCCACAAAAACCGTTTTGGCTCGACTGCAGAAATCGGGATTTATGAAATGTTGGGTAATGGTTTACGCGAAGTCTCAAACCCTTCGGAAATACTAATTTCACACAAAGACGAAGAATTATCAGGAACCGCTATCGCCTCGACCCTAGAGGGCATGAGACCGTTAATGATTGAAATACAATCCTTGGTCAGCACTGCAGTTTATGGAACACCGCAACGCAGCACCACGGGTTACAATGCCAAAAGACTAAACATGATTTTGGCCGTTTTAGAAAAACGTGCCGGTTTTAGACTTGGCGCCAAAGACGTTTTCTTGAACATAACCGGAGGAATATCTGTCGATGATCCGGCAATTGATTTGGCTGTTGTTGCCGCTATTTTATCTTCAAATGAAGATATTCCGGTAAATAAAGACTTCTGTTTTGCTGGCGAAGTTGGACTTTCAGGCGAAATTCGTCCTGTAAATCGAGTGGATCAACGCATTCAAGAAGCGGAAAAATTAGGGTTTTCGACCATTTTTGTATCCAAATATAATAAAATTGCTTTGAAAAACACAATTATTAAAATCCGCTTGGTGGCGAAAATTGAAGATGTAGCGAGCGAGTTGTTTGCGTAAATCAAAAATAGAATCCCAATTCTGCGATCCCGAAAACACAAATTAATTTTAGCTTTAAAAATAATTGTCATACCTTTTTTGGCAATCATTATAGCTTTTTTTTTAGAAATGAATTATTGAAACAAACCATCCCTAAAGTTTCTTTCAAAATAGCAAGCGAATGCAATAGTACTTTTAAGGTGAAAAATGTTTCTTTTGTTGGGCTTTCGGGTTTTTGCTTTAGCAAATCCGTCTAATCCGCCTCCTGTTTTGTAGATTCACTAGCAGTTGGGGAACCGTATCTCATTTTTTTGCCTTAGGTGTTTTATAATAAATATTTATGTATTTAATTAACAGCAGGTTAAAATAAATTTGAATCTATTTTTGTAAATTTGAAATTATGTATAAATCCAATTTAATCATGAAAATAGCTGTATTATTTCTCGCATTATTTTGTTTTAGCGTATCAAATTCACAAACTATAGGACTGCAAAGTTTCGCTACAGGCTTTACTTCTCCCATTGAAATTTCACATCCATCAGGCGATTCACGTCTTTTTGTAGTGCAACAAGAAGGAATTATCAAAGTGGTGAATTCCAATGGAACAGTCAACACCACTCCATTTCTAACCTTAACAACCGCAACTGTAATTTCTGGTGGTGAAAGAGGTTTGTTGGGTTTGACTTTTCATCCAAATTATGCTTCCAATGGTTATTTTTATGTAAATTATACTCGAGCTGGAGATGGCGCAACGGTGATCGCGAGATATAGTGTTTCTGCAGATCCTAATGTAGCCAATGCATCCAGTGGAAGCGTTTTACTAACCATTGCACAGCCTTTCTCCAATCATAACGGCGGGTCTGTAAAATTTGGCCCTGACAGCTATTTGTATATTGGTATGGGCGACGGGGGAAGTGGTGGCGATCCTGGAAACCGTGCGCAAAATATTAATGAAAATTTAGGTAAAATGCTACGCATTGATGTTGATTCGGCTTCGCCTTATGGCATTCCTCCAACGAATCCCTACTTCGGAATTGCAGGCAATGACGAGATTTGGGCTGTCGGGATGCGTAACCCTTGGAAATTTTCATTCAACCGCTTGAACGGTGACTTGTGGATTGCTGATGTGGGCCAAAATGCAATTGAAGAAATTCATAAAGTTACCAGTCCATTAAGTGCAGGCTTGAATTTTGGTTGGCGTTGTTACGAAGGAAATGCAGTTTATGACACTTCCTCCTTAACATGTCCGCCTTATGCCTCTACGGTACCTGCCATAAACCAATACACTCATGGAGCGAGCAGATGCTCTATCACGGGAGGTTATGTTTATACAGGAACAACGTATCCTAATTTTCAAAATAAGTATTTCTTTGGCGACTATTGTACCGCCGAAATCGGATGGGTAAATACCTCCGGTACAATTACTTGGAACTACGATGCGGAAGGTGTTATCACCACTTTTGGCGAAGACATGAACGGAGAACTATATGTTGCCGTTAATAGTACAATATACAAAATCATCGATACTTCATTAGGCGTAAATACTCCTGAAATGTCCCAATTTATAATTTACCCCAATCCAACAAATTCCGAAATTATTATCCAAAAATCAAATGAAAATTATCCAACAGAAATCACACTCTTTGATTTGAACGGCAAAATGATACTGATGCAAAAAACAGTGAATAAAACCGAAAACATAATCAAAACCAATAATTTATCTAAGGGGTTATACATAATGACAATTAAAAATGACCAAGGACAACTTTCGACTCACCGCTTGCTTATTGAATGATTAAGGAGCCGGATCGGGAATACTAGCTTGAACTGTATTAATTTCATTCAGAATTTCATCTGATAAAACGACATCAATAGTGGCGATGTTTTCTTTTAATTGTTCCATCGTCGTAGCTCCAATTATAGTACTTGTTACAAAAGCTTGTTGGGTTACAAATGCTAAAGACAATTCTGTTAATGTTAATCCGTTTTTAAGGGCAATTTCATTATATAACTTCGTAGCTTCTGCACATTGTGCACTGTTGTACCTAGCCAACTGTGGAAACAAATTGAGCCTTGATTTGGGATGACTCTTGCCTGCTAAGAATTTACCGGACAACACTCCAAAAGCCATAGGAGAATAAGCCAATAATCCCACATTTTCACGAACACAAATCTCTGACGAAGCAGTTTCGAAAAGCCTATTCAACAACGAGTACGGATTTTGTATGGTTTTTATTCTTGGTAAATGTTGGTATTTGCTTTCTTCCAGAAAACGCATTATTCCCCAAGGTGTTTCGTTTGAAAGTCCGATATGCTTTATTTTACCTTGTTTAATAAAACCGTCCAAGGTTTCAAGAACATTCTGAATATTGTCTTCCCAAACATCGTGTTGCACTTTAAATCCGCGTTGCCCAAAGAAATTTGTTTTGCGTTCTGGCCAATGCAATTGATACAAATCGATATAATGTGTTTGCAGGCGTTTTAAACTTTGGTCTAATGCAAATTTTAAACTAGCTGGGGAAAAATCAACATTTTCCCGCATGTAACCGAAATTTGGGTTAGGACCCGCAATTTTAGAAGCTAAAACTATCTTGTCTCTATTTCCCGTGTTTTGAAACCAAGTTCCAATGATTTTTTCCGTACTGCCATAAGTATTTGGATTTGAAGGAATAGAATACATTTCGGCGGTATCAAAAAAATTGACCCCATTTTCGAGAGCATAATCCATTTGAGCGTGACCTTCGGCTTCTGTGTTTTGTTCTCCAAAAGTCATTGTACCCAGACAAATTTTGCTAATTTTTATATCGGTATTGGGTAAAGTGGTGTATTTCATTTATTTGAGGTGCTAAAATTACAGGATGCAAAAGTAAAGTTTAGTCTGACAATTGGACGTAACATTAACAATTTTTTACATAAAAAAAGGTTCAGCATTTTCATGCGAACCTTTTTTAGTTTAGTTGATAAATTCTTAATTTATATCCTTCAACATTTCAGCAATTTCGTCTAATCGTGGCGTCAAAATAATTTCGATTCTACGGTTTTTGGCTTTTCCTTCTGCAGTTGTGTTGCTTGCCAATGGTGAAAATTCACCTCTTCCGGCTGCCGTTAAATTTTGCTTGTTGACTGCTTTGTTTTCGATTAAAATGGCAACAATTGCTGTAGCTCTTTTTGTAGATAAATCCCAGTTGTCAGCAATTGGTCCCGAACCAGCATAAAGAACATCATCAGTATGGCCTTCAATTAAGACAGAAATATCAGGATTGTCACCCAAAACTTTTCCCACTTCGACGACGGCCGTTTTACCTTCGGAACCTACAGCCCAACTCCCTGATTTGAAAAGTAATTTATTTTCCATAGACACATACACTTTTCCGTTTTTTTGTTCTACTGTCAAACCTTTTCCTTCAAAACCATTCAAGGCTTTTGAAAGCGTTTCTTTGAGTTTTCGCATACTTTCTTCTTTGGCGGCAATCAAGGCTTCTAACTCTTGCAAACGTTGGTTGTTTTTGTTTAGTAATTCTTGTTCGAGTGCCAATGCTTTTTCTTTGGCTCCCAATTGTTCCAATAGTTCACGATTTTTAGCCATATTGGCTTTCAAGGATTCACTGCTATTTTTTTCCAGAGCTGAATAAGAATCCTTCAAAACATCCATTTTTTTGTTTAAAGCTACATAATCAGCCTGTACTTTCTCGCGTTCTGATTTTACTTTCGCCAATTCTTTATTCAAGGCGTCGCTGGCTAATTCGAGTTGGCTTTTTGCTTTAAGCAAGTCTGCATTTTCATCAGAAATACTTCTGTTTTCTTTTTTTAAATCAGCAAACTTACTTTCTAAATCATTGTAAATTTTCTTTGAAACGCAAGAGGTAGAAAGGGCTATAAGCAGCAATCCGAGGGAAATTCTTTTTATCATTTTTATTTTTATTAGGAATGTTTTTATTGATTTTTGATATTGCCATTGAAATTGATATTGCCATTAATTATTCTATCTCCACCAAGCTCGGACAATGGTCTGAATGTTTGGCTTCGGGTAGTATAACGGCTCTTTTGATTCTTTGTTTCAATGATTCGCTAACTAAACAGTAATCAATCCGCCATCCTTTGTTTTCTAATCTTGCCGAGGGAAATCGCATCGTCCACCAAGTGTAATGATTGGGTTCATTGTTCAAAAATCGGAAACTGTCTATGAATCCGCTTTTCATAAAACCGTCAAGCCAAGCTCTTTCTTCTGGCAAAAATCCCGAAACTTTCTTGTTGCGAATGGGATCGTGAATATCAATTGCTTCGTGACAAATGTTATAATCGCCACAGATTACTAAATTTGGAACTTCTTTTTTAAGTTCATTAATATAATTTTGAAAATCATCCATAAACATAAATTTATGTTCCAATCTTTCGATATTAGTTCCCGATGGCAAGTACAAACTCATCACCGATAAATCGTCAAAATCAACTCGAATGTTTCTTCCTTCAAAATCCATATGCGGAATTCCTGTTCCAAAAACTACGTTGTTAGGTTTTATTTTAGACAAGATTGCGACACCGCTATATCCTTTTTTTGTGGCTGGAAACCAGTAGTGATAGTGATATCCGGCGAGTTCAAAATCTAAAAGCGGAATTTGTTCTGGAGTTGCTTTTATTTCCTGAAGACAAATCACATCAGGATTTGCTTGTTGTAACCAACCTATAAATCCTTTTGAAATTGCGGAACGAATTCCGTTCACATTATAAGAAATAATTTTCATTTCATTTTTTTTGTTTTCCAAAAGTAATAAAAACTTCAAAGATTGGTTGCCCAAAAAGAAAGAAAATGGAGTTTTTTGCTATCTTTGTTTTTCGCTCAACAAACAAAAACTAAATGGGTTTAGTCACCGCAAAAGAAGTCGCAAAAGTAATAAACGCTGATAAGTATGGTATTTTAGGTACTTTTTCAGGCTGGTTACTGATGAAGGTACTGAAGATTTCAACAATAAACAAAATTTATGACCGAAACAAGCATTTAAAAGACCTTGGTTTTTTGAATGCTCTTTTAGATGATTTACAAATAAAATTTGAAATTCCTGAGGAAGATTTTAAACGTTTACCAAAAAACGGTGCATACATCACAATTTCTAATCATCCACTTGGCGGAATTGACGGTCTTTTACTCTTGAAATTGATGCTGGAGAAAGAGCCTAATTTCAAAATAATTGCTAATTTTCTATTACATCGTATTGATCCGATGAAGCAATATATTATGCCTGTCAATCCTTTCGAAAATCACAAAGATGCTAAATCAAGCGTGATTGGAATCAAGGAAACACTGCGCCATTTAAGCGATGGGAAACCACTAGGAATGTTTCCTGCTGGTGAAGTTTCAACTTATAAAGACGGGAAATTGATGGTAGACAAACCCTGGGAAGAAGGAGCAATTAAAGTCATTAGAAAAGCTCAAGTTCCCGTTGTTCCTATTTATTTTCATGCCAAAAATAGCTGGTTATTTTATCTACTTTCTAAGATTAGCGGCACGATGCGCACTGCAAAATTACCATCAGAAGTGTTTAGCCAAAAACATCGCGCGATAAAAGTACGTATCGGGAAACCTATTTCAGTGGCGGAACAAAATGAATACATCTCTATCGAAGATTATTCCGAATTTTTAAGGCGAAAAACCTATATGTTGGCCAATCCTTTCGAAAAAGACACGCCGTTTTTGCCAACACCCACTTTAAAACTCACAAAGAATCCAAAAGAAATTGTTATCGCCGCAAGTCAGGACAATATGATTAAGGAAGTAAACAGCTTGCGAGAAAATGATTGCCGCCTTTTGCAAAGCAAGAACTATGAAGTGTTTTTTGCCAAAGCTAAAGATATACCGAACGTCCTTCATGAGATAGGTCGATTGAGAGAGGTTACTTTTAGAGCGGTAGGCGAAGGAACAAATGAGTCAATAGATATCGACTCCTACGACAAATATTATCGTCATATGTTTTTATGGGATGCTGATACCCAAAAAATTGCAGGTGCTTATAGAATGGGTTTGGGTTCAGAAATTTATCCCAAATATGGAATTAACGGATTTTATTTAACAGATTTGTTTCGGTTTGAACCTGAATTGCACGATATGCTTCACCATTCAATCGAAATGGGTCGCGCATTTATCATCAAAGAATACCAACAAAAACCTATGCCTCTCTTCCTGCTTTGGAAAGGAATTATTCACATCACTTTGCATTATCCCGAACATAAATTCTTACTTGGTGGTGTGAGCATCAGTAATCAATTTTCTGATTTTTCGAAATCACTGATGATTGAATTTATGAAATCTAATTTTTATGATCCTTACATTGCACAATATATTCATCCCGACAAAGCATTCAAGGTAAAACTTAAAGATGCCGACAAGGATTTTATTTTTGATGAAGCCGAAGCCGATTTGAACAAATTTGACAAGTTGATTGACGAATTGGAACCTGGTGCTTTGCGATTGCCTGTTTTGATAAAAAAATACATCAAACAAAATGCTCGTCTAGTCGCTTTTAATGTTGATCCTATGTTTAACAATGCAATTGACGGCTTAATGTACATCCGAATTTCTGAAATTCCTGAAAGTACGGTAAAACCAGTTATGGAAGAATTTCAGGCTGAATTAGAGCGAAAATTGGCCGAGAAAGAGGAGTAATCAGATTGCATAATTTAGATTTCAGATTTTTAGATTTTTTCACCTCCAAATTGATTGCTTTACAATATCATCAAAAGAATTATTTTTGATAAAATAAATAATTCTAATAAAATGGTATGTCGCCAGAAAAATAGCTAGTCCATAGGCCAATTTTTTATTAAAAAGAAGTTGATTGAAATATTCCTTTTTCGTTATTAATTCAGTCGAAAGAACCGCAATTGTTACAATACAAAAACCAATTACAAAAGGTCCCAGAATATGATAATACACGCTTTTGTATATATCTCCTTCATAGAAATAGACCAATGATTTTGTAATTCCACAACCCGGACAAGAAAAACCAGTAAGCATTTTTAACGGGCATAAAGATTGATCCGTTTCAAGATGATCACTTTGATTGAAAAATAGCAAGAAAAACGGAATCATCAGCGTAAGTAATGCGCCGATAATTCCGTAAATTTTACGTTTAGATTTTATATTAATTATGCGAATCAAGGGTTAAAAGATTAAGTTTAAAAAAGCGGAAGCGATTTTGCCAAAGATATGAATCAACAGTCCTTTTGCAGACCTTACTTTACTAGCTCTTTGAATATCCGTTTTTTGAATAAGCCAATTAAATAGGGAT
>CAMDGJ010000002.1 GCA_945897545.1 Flavobacterium psychrophilum | reverse complement strand
CAAATCCTTATAGCCACGAGCGCCTATAAATTAATTATTTGACTTCCTCCCCATGCTGCAAAAATATTATATTAATATTAGTATGCAAAATAAAATAAATAATATTTAGCAAAATATATGTAAATGACAGCGGTTTGTATGAATTTATAGTGCAGGAAAAATATATTTGATCTGTTGCTCCTCATTTTATTAAAAAAATTTTGGGTAATCTTAACTCATTTAAAAACAGTGTCTTGTACAGGATTTAATGCTTTGATAAAGAATAATATAAAAATCTTCTATACATTTGGGTATTCATACGGTTTGCATTTTTTGTGAATGACATCATTTTATAATAAAATTATAATGAATAAAAATTTCCTTTTATTTTTCTGCGGTATATCACTTTTGTTTTGTTCTTGCAAAAAACAGGATATTTATTCACCTCGAAAAGCAACTGGAGAAATCAATACTATTTCGGTAATTATTGACGATCAGTTGTGGAATGGGGAGATTGGCAACACCATTCGAAACAAGTTTGCTTCACCAGTAATTGGACTGCCCAAAGAAGAACCTCTTTTTACGATAAACCAATATCCTGCTAAATTGATGGAAGGTTTTATGACCGATAGTAGGACGATTATTGTTGTAAAAAAAGAAGATAAGAATCAATTTGTAATAAAGAAAAATCAATACGCATCACCCCAAAAAGTGTTTCATATTTCTGGGAGAACAAGTGCGGAGATATTGGAAATTATAGAAAAAAATGCGCCCAAAATAATCCAAATCATTAAAGAAACTGAAATCGCCGAAAGCCAAAGAATCAATAGTCAGTCGTTACTCAATCCCCAAACAATTGCAAACAAATTTCATATTTCTTTAAAAGTTCCATCCGGATATTTGTATGTACTTCAAAACAGTAATTTTATTTGGTTGAAAAAGGAAATTGTCAGCGGCAATACGAGTCTTTTGATTTATCAGGTTCCAATAAGTTCCATTAAAAAAGATCCAAACAGCATTGCAAACATTGTCAAAATGCGTGATTCCATCGGTCATTTGTATATTCGCGGAACAGAACTTGAAACCCATATGATTACTGAAGATGGCTATTCGCCTTATCTTTTTAAGGTGAAATTAAACGGTAAAGAAACATATGAAACCAAAGGGACATGGGAGTTAAAAAATGATTTTATGTCAGGGCCTTTCGTCAATTATGCAATTGTAGATGAGCAACACGATAGAATCTTAGTATTAGAAGGATTTTGCTATTCTCCGTCAAAGGAAGAGCGGGATTTAATGCACGAATTGGAGTCAATTATAAAATCAATTGTTATTTTAAAATAAAATTAGTTAGATGGGAATACATTGGAAAATAAGGGCATTCGAGAATCTTTCGGTAAATGAGCTTTATGATATTTTGAGATTAAGAAGTAAAATTTTTGTTGTCGAACAAAACTGTGTTTATCTTGATCTTGACGGAAAAGATAAACTGGCATTACATCTTTTTGGAGAATTCAACGGCAAGATTGTGGCGTATTCACGACTTTTCAAAGCGGGTATTTCATTTGATAATTCCTCAATTGGCAGAGTCACTGTCGATACTAATTATCGCGACCGAAAATGGGGTCACGATTTGATGCGAGAGTCAATCGCGGGAATAAAATTTCATTTTGGCGAAATAAAAATCACTATTGGAGCACAATTGTATCTAAAAAAATTCTACGAAAGCCATGGATTTGTTCAAACCAGCGAAATGTATCTCGAGGATGATATTCCGCATATTGAGATGATAAAAGAGTAGTTATAATTTAGTGACAACAAACTCTACCCTTCTGTCAAGGTCATCTCCTTTGCCAAGCGGAAATCCGTTACCATAGCCTTTATAGGACATTCGATAGGGACTTATTCCTTTAGATCTGAAATAGTTAAATACGTTTTTGGCTCTATTTACAGAAAGGTCACTTTTTTGGGTTTCATTGTCAATGGCATCAGTATATTTACTAGAAGTGCAACACACGTGACCTTTAATTTCAAAACGTAGCGTCTTGTGTTTTTTTAATTGAAGTACAATTATATCCAATTCTTTTTTTGCTTTCACAGAAAGAATACTGGAACTCATCTCAAACTGAATCTTGTTTAAGATAATGAGATCGCCTACTTTCGGGTTCTCAGGAAAGGAATTATACAGGGTGTTTTTGATGAAAACTAAATCGACACGTCTATTTTTATAACGTGTTTTTTCTAAATTTTTCACAGTGTCTTTGTCTAAAATTACCCTTCCGCGACCTTCGCAGATAAAAATTTTATGCAGCGGAACACCATTAGAAAGTAAAATTTCCTGAACAACAGCGACTCTTTTGTATGATAATTTATCGTTATAACCCTCACTTCCTCTGTCGTCACAATAGCCGTAGAGTTGAATGGCATTACATTGCGAAAAATCAGCTGAGTTTACAATATCAATTATTGAATTTATTTGGGTTTTATTTAATGCGAATTTATCAAATTCGAAATATACGGATTGAACAGGCTTTTCTTGGGCCGATAGGCAGCTCATAGTTAAATGCAGTAGTATCAGCAAGACTCTTTTCATCATAATTTCAAAATAGTTTTATATTCGGAACTACTGTTCAAGAGATTTACGGCTTTCTTGATTTCGGAGTTGTTTTTAAGGTAATATTGATACAATCCCTCTTGATATTGATAGCGTATTATGATTTCGTCAACTATTAAATTCTTGATTTCTTTTTGGTTTTTATCTAATGAGTTGTTTTCGCTTTTTTGAAGCGCAGTCAATAATTGTTGGTATTCTGAGTTAATACTTTCGTCAATTTTTTCTTTTTTGGCTACAGCCAAAGTATTTTTCAAAGCGAGTTCAGTTTCTGTGTCGAAGGTGTATTTTTCGGCTTTCAAAAATTGTTTGAAATCTTGGAAATCAGCATCGGAAAACGTTGGAATTTGGCTTCCTAAATTTAGATTTTTGTAATAATAGTTGGTAACATAATTAAAAATCCCATCGTTTTTTTGCAAGGCTTCCGTAATTGGACTTGTTTTCGTTTCCTCCAATTCAATGTCAGGTTGAATTCCTCCACCATCATAAACAGTTCTTCCTTTTCGAGTTTTAAAGGCGTTATAATTCTTGGCTTCTGTTTTAGTGGCTATTCCATTTTTGTCTTTTCGGGTATAATCCAAAGCCTGAATACACCGTCCTGATGGCGTATAATAACGAGAAATGGTCACTTTTAATTGCGTGCCATACGTTAAATCTACAGGCCTTTGTACCAATCCTTTTCCAAAACTTCGGCTGCCTATTATTACAGCGCGATCTAAATCTTGCAGAGCTCCTGAGACAATTTCTGATGCAGAAGCACTTTTTCCGTTAACCAGAATAACCAATGGAATTTCAGTATCTACAGGCTCTTTTGAGGTTTTATAGGTGTTGTTGTGTTTCTCAATTTTGGATTTTGTGGTAACGATTATTTCATTTTTTGGAACAAATAAATTGCAAATATTTACCGCCTCGTTTAAAAGTCCACCAGGATTTCCTCTTAAATCTAGGATAATTCTATCAGCACCATCTTTTTTTAATTTCTCCAATGCTTCCTTAGTTTCCAATGAGGCTTTTTGGTTAAAATGCGCCAAAACAATATAACCGGTTTTGTCGTCTATTTTTCCAAAAAACGGCACCGATTTTATGGCGACTTCGTCAAGAACGATTTGTGTCGTGTTTGTCTTGCCTTGGCGAATGTATTTGACCTCGACTTTAGTGTTTTTGGCACCTCTAAAAAGCTGTGAAGCATCGTCCTTAAAGTCAGACAAGAGGATATCTCCTATTTGAATAATCTCATCGCCGGCTTTAAGTCCCGCTTTGTCAGCAGGAAAATTTTTATAGGGTTCTCGAATAATTAATTTGTCATTTTTTCGGGTAATCATTGCGCCAATTCCGGTGTATTCACCAGTGTTGTTAATTTTAAATTTTACAACGTCCTGCTCATTAAAATACACTGTGTAAGGATCAAGGCTGGCCAACATTCCTTTGATGGCTTTGTCCATTAAATCGCCAGGATTTGTTTCATCAACATAATTCTTGTTTAATTCCTTAAAAAGGGTCGTGAATATTTCTATTTGCTTGGCAACTTCAAAAAAATCTTCTTTGAAACTAACGCCTACAAATAGAAATACTGAAGCTAAAATTGGGATTATGTATTTTTTTTTGAAAGTGGATGTCATAATTATCGTTGGCTAAATTTTGAGTACTAAAATAGGAAATATTCAGCAATAACAACATTTAAGAAAAAACAAAGCTATTTATTCTTCGTTTTTCAGCTGCTGAACAAACTTTTCAAACAATTGAATAGTCTTGGTGTTGATTTCCTCGTATGATAATCGATCCTTGGTTTGATAAAAAAACATAAAAGCATAAGGCTTGTCCAGACTATCAATTAGTAAATGTTTGTTCAAGCGATAGGTTTCGCGAAGAACGCGTTTGAAATAATTTCTGTCTACAGCGTGCTTGAAATATTTCTTTGATACGGAAACTCCCATTTTTAGTTTTTGTTCCGAATTTTCGGGAATGCCATAATCACTTTCTACAAAAACCAGTCTCAAAGGATATTTGGACACGGATTTGCCTTTGGAAAAAAGCAAATCTATCGTGATTTTACTCTTAAGCTTTTCGGTTTTCGGATAAGTGAATTTCATTTATGTATTATTCAGCTAATTTTGAAAGCAAAGGTACAATTATTCCCCTATTTTACTTTTTGCTATTAATTTATCTTCGTCAATCCTATTTATAGTTTCATTTGGATCTATAATCTGATTTATTTTGAAAAATGGTTTTATAAATGCTATTATAAATATTGAAGCGCAGTTAATGCTTAGAATATCAACTTCTAAAACAAAACCTCTAGTATTTGAATCAATTGTTTCGACTTCAATTAAATAAAAATAGCCGTTTCAATCATAGTATAAATGATTTCTGAAGTAATAATGAACTTTCCCGTGACACCCCAGTAGAATAATAGAATAATAATTACTGCTTTTTACACAAGGAATTGTGTGCTATTTTGTCATTAAATATTACGTCAAAAATATTACCTATTTTTGCTAAAAAATTACCAAATGCAAAAAATTATATCGTATCCATTATCTTTGATTGTCATTTTGTTATTCTTGATCACTTTGCTCATTTTTCATCCCATTCAATTGATTTGCTTCAACGTTTTTGGCTATCAAGCCCATAAGAAAAGTGTTGATTATCTTAACTTGGTTTTATTGTTGATTGGACACATTTTGTTTACTAATTTTAAAATCGTAGGCAGAGAAAACATCCCGACAGGAGTTCCCATTATTTTTGTAGCCAATCATCAAGGAATGTATGATATCATTGGAATGATTTGGTTTTTGCGAAAATTTCATCCGAAATTCGTCAGTAAAGTCGAATTAGGGAAGGGAATTCCAAGCGTTTCTTATAACCTAAGGCACGGAGGTTCTGTGCTTATTGATAGGAAAGAACCTAAAACAGCCATTCCTATGATTAAAGGTTTATCTGAATACATCGAAAAACACAAACGTTCCGCCGTTATTTTTCCGGAAGGAACCAGAAGCAAAACGGGCAAACCCAAAGAATTTGCGCAAAGCGGTTTGAAAATATTGTGTAAATATGCACCCTCAGCTTATGTAGTTCCCATTACGGTGAATAATTCTTGGAAGTTCTTCAGATATGGCGCCTTCCCTTATGGATTAGGAAACCGTATTACTTTTACAATACACGAAGCTTTATGTGTAAAGGAGTATAGTTTTGAAGAAATATCAGAAATAACAGAAAATACTATAGTTCAAGGGATAAAAATTTAAAAATGTACTAACTTTGCATCTTGGGCAAATTCCAAGTCAAAAAACACAAAATACAAACAAATGTCTATTAAAAATATACGATTAGAGGTAATGCAGTTTTTAGAAAAAAATGTCAGCAGTTATGTTGATCAATATCTAATTCCTGTAGAAAAAATTTGGCAACCCTCCGATTTTTTACCCAATTCCGAAAGTGATAATTTTCTGGAAGAAGTAAAAGAATTGAGAGAGATTTCAAAAGATTTGCCATATGACTTTTGGGTAGCAATGGTGGGCGATATGATTACGGAAGAAGCTTTGCCAACTTATGAAAACTGGTTGATGGAAGTAGAAGGGGTAGATAATCTGGAAAGAAACGGTTGGGCACAATGGGTTCGTCAATGGACAGGGGAAGAAAATCGTCATGGCGATTTGTTGAATAAATACCTTTATTTATCCGGGAGAGTTAATATGCGCGAAATCGAAATGACAACACAACACCTTATTGGTGATGGTTTCGACATTGGAACAGGAAGAGATCCTTATAAAAACTTTGTTTACACGAGTTTTCAAGAATTAGCGACTTATGTTTCTCATAACCGAGTTTCGCAATTGGCCAAAAGCTATGGAGATTCTAAATTAGCCAAAATGTGTAAAATGATTTCTGGCGACGAAATGCGTCATCACTTAGCATACAGCGAATTTGTAAACCAAATTTTCAAAATTGATCCTAGCGAAATGATGCTTGCTTTTCAATATATGATGAAAGCTAAAATTGTGATGCCTGCTCATTTCTTGAGAGAATCAGGACAAAAAATTAGTTCTGCTTTCGAACATTTTTCTGATTCTGCACAACGAATTGGGGTTTACACTGCCAATGATTATGTAGAAATTATGCAAAAACTAATCGATAAGTGGGAAATCGACAAAATAGGAGGTTTGACTGACGAAGCTGAAAAAGCAAGAGATTATCTGATGAAATTACCCGCTAGAATGGCTAGAATTTCAGAGAGATTGGTGATTCCACAAGAGTCATTTCAATTTAAATGGGTAGAAGCAGCTAGATTGTAAAAATCGAATTAGCCTTAAATTTTAAATGTTGAATTTTGAAGAAGAATAACTTTAAGATTCAACTTTTTTTATTCCTAATCACTATGAGTAACGAAAATATAGTCGACAAAACAATACTTTTTGTAAAAGAAAAACTTGAAAACGCCGAAGGAGGTCACGATTGGTTTCATATCGAAAGGGTTTTCAAAAATTCCTTGTCAATCGCAGATGGGGAAGTTTGTGATACAAATGTTGTACAATTAGCAGCCTTGCTTCACGATATTGCGGATAGCAAATTTCATAATGGCGATGAAACTATTGGACCAAAAATTGCCCGTGAATTTTTAGAAAACGAAAATGTTGACGAAGCCACAATTCAGCATGTTATAAGCATAATTGAAAACATCTCTTTTAAGGGCGGAAATACCCAAAACCTATTCTCTTCTATAGAATTAGATATTGTTCAAGACGCAGATCGTTTGGATGCAATTGGCGCCATTGGAATTGCTAGAGCGTTCAATTATGGAGGTTTCAAAAACAGACCATTATACAACCCGAATATTGCTCCAAATCTTCATATGAGCAAAGAAGAATATAAAAATAGCCAAGCGCCAACCTTGAATCATTTTTACGAAAAATTATTGCTCTTAAAGGACAAAATGAATACCGAAACGGGAAAGCAAATTGCCAAAGAAAGACATCGTTATATGGAAGGTTTTCTTTCGCAGTTTTATGCAGAATGGGACGGGGAAAAGTAGTTGGCAGTAATCAGTTTTTAGGTGTTCAGTCGCAGTTTGAATTAAAACTCTGATTACTTTTATTTATTATAATAACTGACTACTTGACAACTGACCACTGATCACTTTTCTGAAATTCCTCTTTCTTTCATTTCTATAATCACGTCCGAAGCATTCTTAAAAGTCGGTGCTTGCTCGATAATACTTCCGACACGTTTTTTGTTGAGTTTAAAGGTAATGTCGTTTTCTGTGGTAAATAATAGTGCGGTCAAAAATGGATTGTTCATATAAGGCGCCAAAACAAAAAAAGCTTCTTCCAAGGAATGAAAACTTTCTATTTCTTCGGTTTTATACCGTGCCGTAATGGAAAGGCTTAAAACGTCATTTTCTAACAAAACCGGACGCACATAAATATTTTTCAATTCCGTATCACCTATGGTTTTTGCCAAAGTTAACTTGGCGTATGTATGGTTTTCGATGCTTTCTTTTACTTTTTCCCAGAATTGGGCGAATATAGGTTGGAACGACATAAGTTTTTTGGAATTAAATTTTTGAAAGGTGTGCAAAAATATAATAATATGATATTACAATATCAAAAAAGTATAATAATTTGATATTTGAATCTGCAATATCTAGCGGTTATTCAACTGAACACTAATTTCTGAACACTGAACACGTCCTTTATTTCCCCGTAAACGCTGCTTTTCTTTTCTCTAAAAAAGCTGTTGTTCCTTCCTTAAAATCATCAGTAGCAAAACAATCACCAAAATTTTTGATTTCGACATCAAATCCATTGATACCCGAAATATAATTAGCATTTACGGCTTCGATAGCTTTTGAAATAGCAACCGGAGAATTTTTCATAATCTTTGTTGCAATAGTAATATAAGTCGAATATAAATCCGATTGTGCTACAACGTGGTTCACTAAACCGTATATTTTTGCCGTTTCGGCATCAATCATTCCGGCAGTCATAATCATTTCCATTGCGCGACCTTTGCCAATGAGCTGTGGCAAACGTTGCGTTCCTCCATAACCGGGAATCACACCAAGCGAAGTTTCTGGCAATCCCATTTTAGCATTTTCTGAAGCAATTCTAAAATGACAAGCCATTGCCAGTTCCAGCCCCCCACCAAGAGCAAAGCCATTAATGGCGGCAATTACAGGAGTTTTCATTTTTTCGATAAAATCGAATAAAATTTGTTGTCCTTGAGCCGCTAATTGCGAACCTTCTTCGGCAGAGAAATGTGCAAATTCTGCAATATCGGCTCCAGCCACAAAGGCTTTCTCTCCGCTCCCAGTAATTATAACGACACGAACATCTGGATTTTCATCTATTAGTTTTAAAGTATTGTGCATTTCTTTAATGGTGGCTCTGTTTAAAGCATTTAACTTTGCAGGCCGATTGATATAAATAGTGGAGATTCCTTTTTCGTGTTCTAAGATGATGTTTTCTAGAGCCATAATTGAATTTTTAGGTGTTGATTATGGGAAGAGAAACGATAAATGTCGTTCCTTTTCCCTTTTGTGATTCAAATGTAATTTCCCCTTTATAATTTTCGATAATATTTTTGATGATGCCTAGACCCAAACCCATGCCGCTAGATTTTGTGGTGAATTTGGGTTCAAAAATTCGATTAAAATTTTCTGGCGCTATTCCTATTCCGTTGTCGGCAACCGTAATAATAACATTACTCAAAACTTTTTTGATGTTTACACAAACAGCCTTGTTTTCTTGATTATAGGGAATAGCTTGAATGGCGTTTTTGACTAAATTAGTTATAATTCGGATAAGTTGGGTTCGATCAATCTTCGAAATAATCTCGGCTGAGTCGGCTTTAAAGTGAACGTATTCTTCGTTGAAAATGTCCATTGTCAATTCTACAACATCAACCACATTTAAGGTTTCGTTTTGTTGTGCTGGCATTGAGGCAAAGTTCGAAAATGCCGAAGCCACGGAACTCATCGTATCAATTTGCTGTATAAGCGTTTCGGAATAATCGTTGATTTTTTGTTTTAGATTGGGATCGTTTGCGTCAAATTTACGCTGGAAACTTTGCACTGTCAAACGCATTGGCGTCAGCGGATTTTTGATTTCGTGCGCCACTTGTTTGGCCATTTCTTGCCAAGCTTCTTCTCGCTCGCTTTGGGCTAATTTTAAGGCGCTTTTTTCGAGTTCATCGACCATTGCATTATACGCATTGATCAACAGGTTTATTTCTTTGCTGCTGGCTTCGAGAACAATTTTTTCGTTTTTTTGATTCAAACTTGTTTCACTCAGTTTGTCCGAAATGGTTTTCAGCGATTTTGTGATGTATGAAGATAGAAAATAAGCTGTTCCAAAAGCTACCAAAAGCATAAAACCATATACTTGAGCTAATCCAATCAGGAAATTTTGCAATTCGGTTTGATAATAACTATCATCTTCAATATAAGGCAAATTCAAAATTCCCAAAGGCTTAAATTTGTCGTCTTTCATTAAACTATAGGAAGAACGATTCTTTTTTCCGTTGCTTTTTTTGATGTCAACGTAGCGTTTTTCTATAGAAGATTGAACGAGTTTTAGAATGTATTTTGGAATGGGAGGGGCAGCAGCGTCTATAGAAAATCTCGATTTCGAGGATTTTAATAATTGCCCATCCAAGCTGTAAATATTAATTTCAAGACTGTGAATATCTGATAATTCATGTATTTTATCTTTGAAAATTAGGGCTAAATTATTTGGAGTAAGCGGATAAGTGGTGTTCGAAAGCACATAATTGATATTTTCTTTTATGGCGTCTTCTTTGTGTTCCAGCTGTTTTTGATGGTATTGCTTGGCTTCATTCTTAAATTGAAAAATCGAAATGGAAGCCAATACTATTGAGGCAACAATAATCAAAACAATCATCGAAAGGAAAATCCTAATTCGTAAAGAAAGCATTGATATCTTGAAGTCTTTTAGCATATTTTTTTTAGTATTCAGTGTTCGGGTTTTTAGTATTCAGTTAGCAACTTGCGTCCAGTGTTTGGCTTTTTATTCCAATTTCTGAATACTACAATACTGCTTACTGACCACTATTTTTTTCTCGAAACCGTTTGTAAAACTTGAAACCCAACATTATCAAAATCGAAAACAACAAAATTCCGACAACACCAAAAATCCAGTTCACTGCATTTTTTAGAATTACCAAAAACACTACGGCAAAAAGAATTATTGTTGCCCCTTCGTTCCACAACCGCATGTAATTTGTGGTATATTTTACTTCGTCATTTTGTAATTCTTGGTAGATTTTTTGGCATTTATAATGGTACAAATACAACACAAAAACAAAGCCAAGTTTCACGTGCATCCAAGGCATTTGCAACCAGGCCTTTCCAAGATCTGTAAAAAATAACATCCAAAAAGCAAAAATACTCGCTAAAACTGCTGATGGCCAAGTGATAATGTACCACAAACGATACGTCATTATTTTGTATTGTTTTTGCAAAATCTCCTTTTCAGGCGAAGGTTTGTCGTTGGCTTCAATTTGGTAAACAAACAATCGAACAATATAAAAAAGACCTGCAAACCAAGTGATTACAAAGATGAGGTGCAGGGATTTAAGGTAGTTGTACAGTTCCATTTCAGATTTCAGATTTTAGATTTCAGATTAAGGACCTGAAAATTCATCAAAAAAGGTGTTTTATGTTAAAATTTTTATTTTTCAATATCGACAATTCCCCCTTTGGGGGTTAGGGGGCTCCAATCTTCAATCCACTTAGTTACTAAATTACACCATTCGTCCTCATCATTCAAACACGGAATCGCCATAAATTCTTCTCCGCCGTGATGTTTAAATTCCTCATTGGCTTCCATAGCAATTTCTTCTAAAGTTTCTAAACAATCCGCGACGAAAGCGGGTGTTACAACTACCAATTTCTTGATGCCTTGTTCGGGCATTTTGTTCACTTCCACATCGGTATAAGGAGTTAGCCATGTGTCACCAGCTAATCGGGACTGAAAGGTTTGGCTGTATTTTTCTTTAGGGATATTTAAATATTCGGTGACCAATTTTGTGGTTTCATAACATTGATGGCTGTAGCAAAATTCGTGTGCTGGAGATGGTGTGCTGCAACACGTTCGATCTATTTTGCAATGCGATTTGGTAATGTCGGTCTTGCGAATGTGTCTTTTCGGGACGCCGTGATAAGAGAATAACAAATGGTCATAATCATATCCTTCCAAATGTTTTTGGATACTTTCGGCTAAAACTTTAATATAATCGGGTTTGTTGTAAAATGCAGGGACAATGGTAAATTTCATGTCTGGAAAATGCTTGTGGCGCAGTTCTTCAGCCAAAACTAAAATCGTTGTGGTTGATGCCATAGCGTGCTGCGGATACAAAGGAAAAAGCATCACTTCATTTACGCCTTTCTCGTGCAATTCTTGCAATCCTTTCAGAATTGTAATTGTGCCATATCGCATCGCTAAAGCAACAGGTATTTCAGTTTTTTGAGCTACTTTTTGATGCATTTTTTTCGAAAGTACAATCAATGGCGAACCTTCGGGAGTCCAAATTCGGGCATAAGCCGCCGCAGATTTTTTTGGTCGCGTTTGCAGAATAATTCCACGAACCAACAAGGCTCGCAATAAAAATGGAACATCAATAACGAATCGATCCATCAAAAATTCGTCTAGATACGGTTTTACGTCTTTTGCGGTTGGACTTTCTGGTGAACCGAGGTTGACTAATAGTACTCCTTTCATGTTTTGTTTTATTTTTTTTTGATAAAAGTAAGCAAACTTACTTTTTGTAATTTTGGGATTAACTATTTTTTATTGATTGTTGAATAAAGAATAATAATTAGTCTATTAATTTGGTTAATGTAAATTTAAAAACGGGTTTGTTACAATCGAACCAATTCTGTTTTTTAGTCATAATTACGTATTCGGATTAATGGCCATCAAATATTTTTTTGGAGTAGTGCCAAATTTTTTCTTGAAAGCAGCAATAAAATGACTTCCGGTACTGTAACCAATTTTCAACCCCACTTCGTTGACATTATAGGAGCCGCTGTCTAATAATTTTCGAGCAGAATCCATTTTATAGTCAAATAGAAAACCATAAACTGTATCGCCATAAATTTGTTTGAACCCCATTTTTAGTTTTTTCAAAGTTAGTCCAATTTGGTCTGCTAACTCTTGTAATCCTGGAGGTTCAGCCATATTGGAAATGATAATTTCTTTGGCTTTTTTAATTTTCAAAACATTTTCTTCATCTATCAAAAACGGACATTGCTCTGCATCCGGATCTTCATTTCTATTGAAAAACAAACTCAATAATTCATATCCTTTCCCTTTATAATAAAGATTTTTTATAGAAGGATTTAAATTATAGTGAAACATTTGGTTTAGTACAATTGCCATTGAAGGACTGATGTTTTCTTCACCGTAATATTTCTTATCGCGGTTTTCGGAACTCAAAAAAGGAATGTGATCTGAATGAGTAGAAAATAGTCCGTGAAATTTTTTTATAGAAACTAGAATTGTAATTATCCATGATTTTGGTGCGATTTCAAGGTGGAGAGGCAATTCTTTTTGCGGATTGTAAAACAGTAACGATTTCTCTTCTTTTAAATCCAAAGTGTAATTTCCTTGGTTGAAAATAAATTTAGCATTGCCTTTCAATCCAAAATGAAACTGAATGAATCCAATGGTAACTTGATGTTCTTGAATTACAGTTATTTCAGTATCATTTTGAAACCTAATTAAAATAAAATCGTCGTCAATTTTTATCTCTTCTTTGGAACTCATAGCGATGTTTTTTTAACAAATGTTTATGAAATTAAAACAATATTGTTTAGAATGGTTCTAAATAAATGCATTCTAAAGCATTGATTTCAGTGCAAAAATAATACAAATAACGGTAAATGTCACTTTTTTTATTAAAATATCTCATAGCGACACAAAAAGAACTTTTAGCGTTACTTTTATAAAAAGGATAGCAATACTTTTGTTCCACTTTTAGAATTAATAGTATTTTATGCAAAACAGAACTATGCCAAAACACAAAACTTTCTACTCAATAGGATTGAGTTACAAGAAAGCGGATGCTGAAGTTAGAGGTAAATTTAGTTTAGACTCCAAAGCAAAAACCAAGGCACTGCTCCAAGCCAAAGAAGAAGGTATTGAGGGTCTAATTGTAACCTCTACATGTAATCGTACCGAAATTTATGGCTACGCTGATCATCCTTTCCAGTTAATAAAATTGGTTTGTGAGAACAGTAATGGCACCGCTGAAGAATTTCAAAAAGTAGGTTTTGTATATAAAAATCAAGAGGCTATCGATCATTTATTTCGTGTAGGAACTGGATTGGACAGTCAAATTCTTGGAGATTTTGAAATTATTGGTCAACTTAAAAATAGTTTTGAACAATCTAGATCATTGGGTTTAATCAACACTTTTTTAGACCGTTTGATTAATTCTGTAATCCAAACTAGCAAAAGAATAAAAAACGAAACCGAAATTAGTTCAGGAGCCACTTCTGTTTCTTTTGCAGCCGTTCAATATATTATCCGAAATGTAGAAAATATTGGCAACAAAAATATTTTACTTTTTGGAACTGGCGAAATTGGAAAAAATACTTGCGAAAACTTAGTAAAACATACTAAAAACCAACATATTACGATTATAAATAGAACTAAAAGTACCGCTGAAGTAGTGGCTGGAAAACTCAGTGTGATTGTAAAAGATTATGTTGATTTACAAGAAGAATTGCAAAAAGCCGACGTTTTGGTTGTTGCTACAGGCGCGAAAAACCCCACGATCGACAAAGCATTGTTAAATTTAAAAAAACCGCTATTGATTTTGGATTTATCAATTCCAAAAAATGTAAACGAAAATGTACAACAAATACCAGATATAACTTTGATACATTTAGATTATTTGTCCCAAATGACTGATGATACTCTCGAAAGAAGAAAACAACACATTCCTGCCGCCGAAGCCATCATTGAGGATATGAAATTAGAGTTGAATTCTTGGATGAACGGTCGAAAATATGCGCCAACCATTCACGCATTAAAGGCCAAATTAAACGATATTGTTGCAACTGAATTGACTTTCCAAAGAAAAAAAATAGCTAATTTCGATGAAGAGCAAGCAGAATTAATTACTGCTAGAATCATTCAAAAAATCACAAATCATTTCGCCAGTCACCTCAAAGACGAAAGCACCTCAGTAGACGAAAGCATCGACTTTATCGAGAAAGTTTTTCAAATAGGACTACAAACTCCTCAAAAATCAATTTCAACAGCCGAAGAAAAATACAAAATTACTTTATCGTAAGTATTTATAAATAAACTTAATGATCCTTAATCCAGATAGCTATCGGGACTTAATGGTTCAAAAAAATAAAGAATGGGTCAAAAAGTTATTAGAATAGGAACTCGCGACAGCAAATTAGCACTTTGGCAAGCTCATGCGGTTCAAAAAAAGTTAAACGATTTAGGGTATAAAACTGAAATTATTGCTGTAAAATCGCAAGGTGACCTCCTACTTGATAAACCACTTTACGAACTCGGCATCACCGGGATTTTCACAAAAACATTGGACATTGCGATGCTTAATGGCCAAATCGACGTCGCTGTGCATTCGTTGAAAGATGTGCCAACAGTTTTGCCTATTGGTATTGTTCAAGCGGCAGTTCTCGAAAGAGCAAGTACTTTGGACATTTTGGTTCACAAAGGAAATCTCGATTTTCTCGAAGGAAAAGGAACCATCGCCACAGGAAGTTTGCGTCGTCAAGCCCAATGGTGGAACAAATATCCAAACCACAGCGTTGTTGATTTGCGTGGAAATGTAAACACACGAATGCAAAAATTACAAGAAAGCGATTGGAGCGGAGCCGTTTTTGCTGCAGCAGGTTTAGAACGCATCAATTTAAAACCAACTGATTTTATCGATTTAGATTGGATGATTCCAGCGCCAGCTCAAGGCGCAATGGTCGTTGTGGCAATGGCAAAAGACGAATTTTCGAGACAAGCACTAACCGAATTAAATGATATTGATAGCGAAGTGTGTACTCATATTGAACGCCAATTTTTAAAAACACTCGAAGGCGGTTGTACGGCACCAATAGGAGCTTTAGCTGTATTTGTTGAAGATGATATTTTATTTAAAGGCGTATTGTTTTCTTTTGATGGTAAACAAAAAATAGAAATAGAAAAAACAGTACCAATGCAAGAATGGAAAAAATTAGGTTTTTATTCTGCTATTGAAATTTTAGAAAATGGCGGAGTAGAGTTGATGAAAACAATTAAGGAAAGTTTAAAGAAATAATGAGTGACCAAATCAGCATATTAGCAACCAAAATACTGTCGAACCATCACCGACAAGCTTTTATTGATGCCAAAATTGATCTTCTGGAAGATGATTTTATAGCCATAACCAATACTGATTTTGAATTAATCAATATCAATCAAAACCTTATTTTTAGCAGTAAAAATGCGATAGTAAGTTTGATGGAACAACCAGATTGGCAACAATTGCAATCTAAAACTGTTTTCTGTGTCGGTTTAAAATCCAAAGAATTATTAGAAAAAAATGGATTTACGGTTGCCGTTTATATGGATTATGCTTCGGAATTGGCCGAAATTATTACGTTGATTTACAACAAAGAAAGCTTTACGTTTTTTAGCGGCAACTTACGCAAAGAAACCTTGCCCCAAGCACTTAAAGAAGCTTCCGTAACGTTCAACGAAATCGAAACCTATCATACCAAGTTAACGCCTTTTAAAATTGCTAAGGAAGAAAAATTTGATGGCATCTTGTTTTTCAGTCCCTCGGCGGTAGAAAGCTATTTGAAAGACAATAAAATAAAAAACGAAATTTGCTTTTGTATTGGCGAAACCACCGCTAAAGCATTAAACGGGGTTACTAAAAATATTGTTTTGCCAGAAATTCCTTCAACAGAACTTTTGATAGAAGAAGTTATCCAACAATTCAATCTTGATATTAATTAGATATTAAAAATGCTTTGCGCCTTAGCGTTTTAGCGATAAAAAACAAAAAATGATAAAGAACGATCTATTTTTAAAAGCACTAAGAGGAGAAACTGTAGAACGTCCACCCGTTTGGATGATGCGTCAAGCTGGAAGATATTTACCAGAATTCATCGCTTTGCGAGACAAATATGATTTTTTTACCCGTTGTGAAACGCCAGAATTAGCAGCTGAAATCACCGTGCAACCCATTCGTAGAATTGCGCCGGATGCAGCAATTTTGTTTTCGGATATTTTGGTAGTACCAAGAGCAATGGGAATTCACGTGGAATTGAAAGACAATTTGGGACCCATTATTCCAAATCCAATTCGCACGATGGAACAAGTAAATCAAGTTTATGTTCCAGACGTGAATGAAACTTTAGGCTACGTTTTTGATGCCATAAAACTGACAAAAGAAATGCTGAATGATGAGGTGCCACTAATTGGTTTTGCTGGTTCGCCTTGGACAATTATGTGTTATGCCGTGGAAGGAAAAGGTTCAAAAACTTTTGATACTGCCAAAGGATTTTGTTTCTCAAACCCAATAGCAGCTCATACTTTATTGCAAAAAATCACCGATACAACTATTTTATATTTAAAAGAAAAAGTAAAAGCGGGTTGCAACGCCATCCAGATTTTCGATTCTTGGGGCGGAATGCTTTCACCAGTGGATTATCAGGAGTTCTCCTGGAAATACATCAACCAAATTATAAATGCCTTGGCTGACGAAACGCAAGTTATTGTTTTCGGAAAAGGATGTTGGTTTGCTCTTGGAGAAATGGGGAAAAGTAGAGCTTCGGCTTTGGGTGTAGATTGGACATGCACGCCACGAAATGCACGTTATTTGTCAGGTGGAAATATCACGTTGCAAGGAAATTTCGATCCGTCAAGATTGCTTTCGCCAATTCCAACAATTAAAAAAATGGTTTATCAAATGATTGACGAATTCGGAAAAGACAAATACATCGCCAATTTAGGTCACGGAATTTTACCAAATATTCCTGTAGATCATGCAAAGGCTTTTGTAGATGCGGTGAAAGAGTATAGAAAGCAGTAGTCGGTAAACTGGAATAAAGTTTAGCCCCTTACAAAATCTACTGAGCCGATCGCCCTCACAAATACGCAAAAGTTCCGTAGGAACGATACATTTTGTAGCAACGGATTTTAATCCGTTGATTAGGAACGATACATTTTGTAGCAACGGATTTTAATCCGTTGATTAGGAACGATACATTTTGTAGCAACGGATTTTAATCCGTTGGTTTTATGAAAAAAAATAATGAAAGATAAATTCTACACCTACATACAAAACCTTCAAGACCAAATCTGTAAAGGATTAGAAGATGCCGATGGTGGAACCAAATTCCGAGAGGATATTTGGGAACGACCTGAAGGCGGAGGTGGACGAACACGCGTGATAGAAAACGGAGCTGTTTTCGAAAAAGGTGGTGTCAATATTTCTGGAGTGTACGGAAAATTACCGGATTCGATGCAAAAATTGTTCAATGTAGGCGAAGCTGATTTTTTTGCCTGCGGATTGAGTTTGGTTTTGCATCCAAAAAGTCCAATGGTGCCAACAGTTCACGCAAATTGGCGCTATTTTGAAATGTATGATGAAAATGGAAATATAATTCAGCAATGGTTTGGTGGCGGACAGGATTTAACGCCTTATTATTTGTTTGAGGAAGATGCTACACATTTTCACCAAACTTGTAAAACCGCTTGCGACAAACATAATCCGGAATTTTATCCAAAATTTAAAAAGCAATGTGATGCTTATTTTTGGAATGCACACAGAAGTGAGGCCCGAGGAATTGGAGGATTGTTTTTCGATTATTGCAAAGAGAATGAGCAAATGTCAATGGAAAATTGGTTCAACTTTGTAACCGAAGTTGGCAATAGTTTTCTTGAAGCTTATGTTCCAATTGTCGAAAAAAGAAAAAATGTATTATATTCGGATGCCAATAGAAGGTGGCAGGAAATCCGTCGCGGTCGTTATGTTGAATTCAATTTAGTACACGACAAAGGCACTTTATTTGGCTTAAAAACCAACGGTAGAATCGAAAGTATTTTGATGAGTTTGCCGCCACAGGTTCAGTGGGTTTACGACCATCATCCCGAAAAAGGAAGCGAAGAAGAAAAATTATTAGAAGTATTAGAAAAGCCAATAGATTGGGTTTAAGCACAAAGTAAAACAACTTTAAACCTTAAACTTTTAAACAATTTAAACAATATAGTATGTTTCCATTACAAAGAAATCGCCGGTTACGAACCAACGAATCGATTCGTTCCCTAGTTCGAGAAACTTCATTGAGTCCAACCGATTTTATGCTCCCAATGTTTGTTGCTGAAGGAAAAGACGTCAAGATCGCCATTCCATCAATGCCAGGAATCTACCGTCATTCGTTAGATAATACCATCAAAGAAGTCAAAGAGGCTTGGGATTTGGGTATCAAGGCTGTCAATATTTACGTAAAAGTTAACGAAAACCTGAAAGACAATTTAGGTGTCGAAGCTTGGAACAAAGATGGATTGATGCAACAAACCATTCGAGCTATTAAAGATGCTGTTCCTGAAATGATTGTGATGCCAGACTTAGCCTTGGATCCATACTCTATTTATGGTCACGACGGAATTATT
The DNA here is from genome assembly GCA_945897545.1 of Flavobacterium psychrophilum. Lineage (GTDB taxonomy): Bacteria > Bacteroidota > Bacteroidia > Flavobacteriales > Flavobacteriaceae > Flavobacterium > Flavobacterium psychrophilum_L. Next base: position 23,179 of record CAMDGJ010000002.1, on the reverse strand, counting down.
AAAAACGGACAAATTATCAACGATGCTACAATCGAAGCTCTCAGCTTAATGAGTTTGAGTCACGCAGAGGCAGGTGCCGATTTTGTTGCGCCAAGCGATATGATGGACGGACGCGTACTTGCCATTCGCAAAGCATTAGAAGAAAACGGACATCATAATGTGGGAATTATGAGTTACAGCGCTAAATATGCTTCGGCATTTTATGGCCCGTTTCGTGATGCTTTAGACAGCGCTCCAGTAGATATGGAAAATGTTCCTAAAGACAAAAAAACATACCAAATGGATTATGCCAATCGCATCGAAGCCATTCGCGAAACATTAGACGATGTTGCCGAAGGAGCAGATATTGTAATGGTAAAACCAGGAATGGCCTACCTTGACATCGTTCGCGAAGTGAAAAATGCTGTTCACGTTCCTGTTGCGGTTTATCAAGTTTCCGGTGAATATGCAATGGTCAAAGCTGCTGCCGAAAGAGGTTGGCTAGACCACGACAAGATTATGATCGAACAATTGTACTGCATCAAAAGAGCCGGAGCAAATATTATATCAACGTATTTTGCCAAAGAAGCCGCAAGACTTTTAAATAGATAAAAAATGAAAAAATCAGTATTATTTGCAATCTTATTGACTGTTGCGATGACGATGGTTTCCTGTAAAAAAGACAGTTCGCAAGAATCTTTTGGCAAGTCAGAAACGGTAACAGAAGTTCAAAAACCTGAAGATTTGGGAAAAGAATTGTTTATTGGAAAAGGAGCTTGTATCGCTTGTCACCAATTAGATCAGAAAGTAATTGGACCAAGCTTACAAGATATTGCCAAAATCTATAAAGAAAAAAATGGCGATATGGTGCGCTTCCTTAAAGGTGAAGCTGAGCCAATTGTTGACCCAACCCAATATGAAGTTATGAAGACTAATTTTGCAATCACAAAAGCGATGTCAGATACCGAATTGAAAGCCTTAGAAGCTTATGTTTATTCCACTCTAAAATAACGGTATCCAGAATTTGCTTAGTAATAAGGAGCCCTGCCTGCCTGCAGGCAGGCATTTCCTGCTGTCATTCCAATCTTTTTTTGAGGTGATGAAAAATCACCTCAAAAAAGGATTTCCCCTTCCATTAGGGCTAAAAAACTAAACCATTTCAATCGAGATGGTTTTTGTGTTTTCAACAAATCTTTCTTTGCGAACTTTGTGCTTTCTTCGTGGACTTTGTGTTTATTTTTTTTACTTTTATAAAATGGAAACCACCTTCATCAAAACACCTTTAGGAATTGCTAAAATCGTTGGCGATGAGATGGGTGTTTCCTTAATTTCCGTTTCAGACGAACGAACCATTTCTACAATAATTCTAGCCGTTTTACAAGAAACCGTTTGCCAACTCATCGATTATTTCGATGGGAAAAGAACTCATTTCACCTTCAAATTGAATCCAACTGGAACTGAGTTTCAACAAAAGGTTTGGGAAGGTTTACTTGAAATTCCTTTCGGGCAAACCATGTCTTATTTAGAATTATCCAAAAAATTAGGCGATGTCAAAGCGAGTCGTGCCGTGGCTTCGGCCAATGGAAGAAACCCGCTATGGATAGTCGTTCCTTGCCACAGAGTCATCGGAACCGATGGTTCGCTCACAGGTTATGCTGGAGGATTGTGGCGTAAAAAATGGTTGTTGGAGCACGAAAACCCTAGCAATCAGCAAATTTTGTTTTAAAATTTGTGAATAATCACTTTCAAATTTTACCAACCAACAATTAATTTATGTAAATTCGTGTAATTCGAGCAAAAAAAATCCGCACTAATCAGTAAAATCCGCGTTATCCGTGTGCCATAAAAAAATGATAGAAAAAATCAACCTCAACAACATTCTGTTTCTCGACATCGAAACTGTTCCGGAAGTAGCCGATTTCAATTCTTTGGACGATGAAATGAAAACGCTTTGGGAACTCAAAACCCAATACCAAAGAAAAGAAGAATCAACGCCAGAAGAGTTTTATGAAAGAGCTGGAATTTGGGCCGAGTTTGGGAAAATTGTCTGTATTTCGGTAGGTTATTTTGCCAACAAAGGGGACATTAGAAATTTTAGAGTCACTTCCTTTTTTGGAGAAGAAAAGAAAATTCTGCACGATTTTATCAATCTTTTGAACAATCATTTCAACCAGCCGCAACACGTTTTGTGTGGGCATAACGCCAAGGAATTCGACATACCTTTTATAGCCCGCAGAATGATAATTAACAACATTGCCATTCCTAATAAACTCAATTTATTTGGGAAAAAACCATGGGAAATTCCACATTTAGACACTTTGGAATTGTGGAAATTTGGTGATTACAAGCATTATACATCTTTGAAACTATTGACTAAAATACTTGGGATTCCCTCTCCAAAAGGCGATATCGATGGCAGTCAAGTAGGTCATGTTTTTTATGTAGAAAAAGACATTGACCGCATTGTAACCTACTGCGAGAAAGACACGATTGCGGTTGCTCAAATTTTCTTGCGATTACGAAGAGAAGAGTTGTTGATTGATGATGAGATAATTCATGTGTAATAACAATGGCAATGGCAAAATGCAATAACAATATGAAAATATATTCGATTTTTGATTTTGATTGACTTTCAAATTCTTTTATTAACATTGATATTGAATTTTGTAATTGTTATTGATTTATTACATTTACAAAAATTATAAATTATGGTGTTGAGCAGATTTTGGCTAGTGATTTTCATTTCATCGATTGTATTTGTGATTTTCAGTTTGTTTTCGGGCAACAGTTATACAATTGATAATGTTTTAAACGGAAAAAAAGACGATCCTATACTTATTTCCGAAAAATATATGCATCAGATTCCTGCTTTTATAAAAGACAGCATCAATAAATCGGATGAAAAAACCTTCATAATCAATAGAGATACACTAAATGCCGATACTACTTATGTATATAAAAATAAAGTAGTGAAAATTTTTAGTGGTGTGCAAAAATCGGATGGTTTATTGCCTACTTGCAAAAGTACCTTACTCGATTTGATCCTGCCACTTATGGCGTATTTGGCTTTTTTCTGTGGCTTGATGGAACTTTTAATTATTTCTGGAGCCTCTGAAAAACTAGCAAAAGGTTTGAGTCCGGTCTTCGTAAAAGTGTTTCCAAGTATTCCCAAAAATCATCCATCGATTTCCTATATGACCTTAAATTTTGCCGCTAATTTCTTGGGATTAGATTCTGCTGCAACTCCTTTTGGATTAAAAGCGATGCAAAGTTTACAAGAAATTAATCCCGAAAAAGACAAGGCCAGCGATGCGCAAATTATGTTTTTGTGTTTGCACGCTTCGGGACTTACATTAATAGCAACTTCCATCATTGGTTATCGTGCTGCTGCAGGTGCTAGCAACCCTGCCGATGTGATGTTGCCTTGTATTATCACCTCTTTTATTGGAACCATTGCTGCTTTTCTAATTGTTGGAATTAAACAAAAAATCAATTTCAAAAGCGCTTCTTTAGTTATTGGATTGATGGTTTTAATTGCAGCCATTATTGGTTTGTTGATGTATGTAAATCATTTGGATTTAATTGGTAAAAACTATTTCACCTCTAATCTTTCGGCTTTAATATTGGTGGGAATTATTGTTTTTACTTTAATCTTTTCGTTTATTAAAGAGAAAAAATTCACCCAAGCCAATACAACTGTTTATGAAACCTTTGTGACAGGTGCCAACAATGGAGTTAAAACCGGCGTTACTATTTTTCCTTATGTTTTGGGAATGTTGGTGGCAATTTCGTTATTCAGAAACTCTGGTTTATTCGAAATTATTAGTAACTGGATTGCTTTTATTTTCTCCAATATGGGCGTAAGCAAAGAAATCACCGATGCTTTACCAGTAGCTTTGCTAAGACCTTTTAGTTCTGCAGGTTCACGAGGGTTTTTGATCGATTCGATGAATACATTTGGCGCCGATTCTATGACCGGAAGATTGAGTAGTATTTTTCAATGCAGTGCTGAAAGCACTTTTTATGTGATTGCGGTTTACTTTGGCTCCGTTAATATAAAAAACACCCGATATGCTTTAGGAACAATGCTTTTAGTTGATGTAATTTGCGTGATTACGGCTATTTTTGTGGCGAGCTGGTTTTTTTAGTTTTTATGCTTTGACAACTGGACTGAAGTCCAGCTTTACAAAATGTGTCGAGCCTACGGCTCTATGAAATGTAATAGTTCCGTAGGAACGACAAATATTGTAGCAACGGATTTTAATCCGTTGACGTAGGAACGACAAATATTTTAGCAACGGATTTTAATCCGTTGACGCAGGAACGACAAATATTGTAGCAACGGATTTTAATCCGTTGATGATATGAAATAAAAATAATAAAGTTCCATAGGAACGGAACATATGAATATATGGCAAATACCTATCATCAAGTTTACATTCAGGTTGTTTTTGCGGTAAAATACCGTGAAGCTGTAATTGCTAATGAATGGAAATCAAAAGTATTTGGTGTTATTGGCAATTTGATAAACGAAACGGGTTGTAAAACTATCATTGTAAATGGTGTTGAAGATCACGTTCATTGTTTCTTAGGTCTTAGACCTACAGTTTCAATTTCGGAACTTATGAAAACAGTAAAAGCAAAATCATCCAAATATATTAATGACCACAATTTGACAAAATCAAGATTTGAATGGCAGGAAGGTTATGGCGCGTTTTCATATAGTCATTCTCAAATTGATGCCGTTTATAAATATATTGCCAATCAAGAAGAACATCACAAGAAACAGACTTTCAAGGAGGAATATTTAGATTTTTTAGAAAAATTTGAAGTGCCCTACGATGAAAGATATATTTTTGAGGACTTGATATGAACCGAGCCTACGGCTCTCTTATCGATAGGTTGTTCACGTTAACTGGACTAAAGTCCAGCCTTACAAAATTTATCGAGCCGATGGCTCTGTAAAATATAATAGTTCCGTAGGAACGGCAAATATTGTAGCAACGGATTTTAATCCGTTTGGATAGTAACGATCCATATAGTAGCGATGATTTTTTATTCGTTGAAAAAATGTTTAATCAAATTTTAAAACACCATAATTTCCACCAATCCATTCCCAATAATTTATAACAATTCTAAACCATAAGTTGATATAAGTTACAATGAATTCCTTATACAATTCATATATTTGGCTTTCTTAAAAAAACTCATAATATGGACTTTATTTACCAAGACCCTTATCCAATTTTAAAAGACGATACCCAATACCGCAAAATCACTTCTGATTTTGTAAAAATAGAAAAACTAGGCGACAGAGAAATCTTGACCGTTGATCCAAAAGCATTGGAATTGCTATCGCAAGAAGCTCTTAAAGATGTTTCGTTTATGTTGCGAACAGCACATTTAGAAAAACTAAAAGCCATTCTTGATGATCCAGAAGCAACAGACAACGACCGTTTTGTGGCTTACAATTTATTGCAAAATGCAGTGGTAGCTGTCGATGGCGAATTACCTTCTTGCCAAGACACCGGAACGGCGATTGTAATGGCCAAAAAAGGTGAAAATGTATACACAGGTGTCGATGATGCCGAATGGCTTTCAAAAGGTATTTTCAACACCTATCAAGAAAGAAATCTTCGTTATTCTCAAATTGTTCCGATTTCGATGTTTGAGGAAAAAAACTCAGGCTCGAATCTTCCAGCGCAAATTGATATTTATGCCAAAAAAGGTGCTTCTTACGAGTTCTTGTTCTTGGCAAAAGGAGGCGGTTCTGCAAATAAAACGTATTTGTACCAACAAACGAAATCTTTATTGAATGAAAAATCTTTAGATGCTTTCATTCGTGCTAAAATAATGGATTTAGGAACTTCTGCTTGTCCGCCCTATCATTTGGCTTTGGTGATTGGAGGAACTTCGGCAGAAGCGAATTTGGCTTCGGTGAAGAAAGCATCGGCAGGCTATTTTGACCATTTGCCAACTTCGGGAAATATGTCAGGTCAGGCTTTCCGTGATTTAGAATGGGAAAAACGAGTGCAAATTATATGTCAGGAAAGTGCTATTGGAGCGCAATTTGGGGGTAAATATTTCACCCACGATGTTCGGGTAATTCGTTTGCCTCGTCATGCGGCTTCTTGTCCTGTTGGATTGGGCGTTTCGTGTTCAGCCGATAGAAATATCAAAGGTAAAATTACTAAAGACGGTATTTTTGTAGAGCAATTGGAAGTCAATCCGAAACAATTTTTACCAGCAACACCTCCACATTTGGAGCCTGCAGTCGAAATTGATTTGAATCAACCAATGGCCGATATTCTTAAAAAATTATCTCAATATCCAATAAAAACGCGTTTGAAACTAAACGGTACTTTGATTGTGGCTCGTGATATTGCTCATGCCAAAATCAAAGAATTATTGGATGCTGGTAAACCAATGCCGGAATACTTTAAAAACCACCCAATTTATTATGCTGGTCCTGCAAAAACTCCAGAGGGAATGGCTTCGGGAAGTTTTGGACCAACAACTGCCGGTAGAATGGACGTTTATGTAGATGAATTTCAAAAAAATGGTGGAAGTATGGTAATGCTTGCTAAAGGAAACAGAACCAAAGAAGTGAAAGAGGCTTGCCTAAAATACGGTGGATTCTATCTAGGTTCAATAGGAGGTCCTGCCGCTATTTTGGCTAAAGAAAATATTCTTTCGGTTGAGGTAGTCGATTTTGAAGAATTAGGAATGGAAGCCGTTCGTAAAATTACGATTAAAGATTTCCCTGCTTTTATTATCACTGATGATAAAGGAAATGATTTCTTTGAGAATTTGTAAAGTTTAACTGCAAAGACGCAAACAAAAACGCAAAGTTCGCACCGTTTTTTTATTACCGCAAATTCGCAAATTATTTCAAATTATTTAAGATTTATAATTTGCGAATTTGCGGTTAATTTTTTAATCAATCACCATTTCTGGAATTTCTCCTTCGATAATTAAAGTGGCTTCGGTGGAGGCGATGATGTGTTCAACGGAAACGCCTGGAGCGCGTTCTAAGAGCTTAAAACCTTTTGGAGTAATTTCCAGAACAGCCAACTCAGTTACGACTTTTTTCACGCAGCCAACGCCCGTTAAGGGTAAAGTACATTTTTTGAGGATTTTACTTTCTCCAGCCTTGTTTACGTGCATCATGGCCACGATTATATTTTCGGCTGAAGCGACTAAATCCATAGCACCGCCCATTCCTTTAACCATTTTTCCAGGGATTTTCCAATTGGCAATATCGCCGTTTTCGGCAACTTCCATGGCACCAAGAATCGTCAAATCGACGTGTTGCCCACGAATCATTCCAAAACTCATAGCTGAGTCAAAGAAAGAAGCGCCTTTTAAAGTGGTTATAGTTTGTTTTCCGGCATTGATTAAATCAGCGTCTTCCTCACCCTCGAAAGGGAAAGGCCCCATGCCGAGAACGCCGTTTTCACTTTGAAATTCCACGTCAATTCCATTTGGGATATAGTTTGCCACTAAAGTTGGAATACCAATACCGAGGTTTACAAAGTATTTGTCTTTAACTTCTTGGGCGATTCGTTTGGCGATGTCTTCTTTTCCAAGTGCCATAATTAGTTTCTTTTTCTGGTGGTACGTTGCTCAATCCTTTTCTCGTATTTCTCCCCTTGAAAGATGCGTTGTACGAAGATTCCGGGAGTGTGGATTTGGTTGGGGTCGAGTGTTCCGGCCTCGACTAATTCTTCGACTTCGGCGATGGTGATTTTTGCGGCACCAGCCATACAAGGATTGAAATTTCGGGCGGTTCCTTTGAAGATGAGGTTTCCTGCCGTGTCGCCTTTCCAAGCTTTTACAATGGAAAAATCAGCTTTGAAAGCGAGTTCCATAACGTGCATTTTTCCGTTGAATTCGCGGGTTTCTTTGCCAATAGCGACTTCGGTGCCGAAACCTGCTGGTGTGAAAAAAGCAGGAATTCCAGTTTGGGCAGCACGGCAACGTTCGGCTAAAGTTCCTTGTGGAATGAGTTCTACTTCGAGTTCACCGGAAAGCATTTGGCGTTCGAATTCGGCATTTTCTCCCACATAAGAAGAAATCATTTTTTTGATTTGGTGTTTTTGTAAAAGCAATCCTAGGCCAAAATCATCGACTCCGGCATTGTTAGAAATACAGGTAAGATTGTTGGTTTCTTTTTTTACGAGTTCTGCAATAGAGTTTTCGGGAATGCCACACAATCCGAAACCGCCCAGCATTAGTGTCATTCCGTTTTCGATTCCTTTGAGTGCTTCTTGAACGTTGTTTACTTTCTTGTTGATCATAATTATAAAATGATTTTTTAAACCATTAAGAAATTAAGGATATTAAGTTTTCAAAGTATTGTAATTTCAGGATTGTTTATTTTGTAGGCAAATGCCCTAGCCCTGATAGAAGTGTAAATCCTTATGTGCCGGTGTTCGGCACATAAGATTGAAACGAATAGCAGGAAATACCTGCCTGCCGGCAGGGCTCCAAATAAAAAAATTACAATTCGAATTCTTCGGTATCTTGTTCTACTGCGGTGGAGTCTTTTACGACTGCCGGACGAGTGTAACAATCTACCTTTATAGAAAGATTTTGGGGTCTGTCAAAACCTTCTTTCGAGACTTTAAGATTTTGATCAGCATAACAAAGTTTCATAAAATAAGCCCAAACCGGCAAAGCGGCAGTTGCTCCTTGACCGTAAGTCAAACTTTTGAATCGTGCGGAACGGTCTTCGCAACCTACCCAAACTCCGGTTACCAGATTTGGAACCATCCCCATAAACCAACCATCAGACTGGTTCTGGGTTGTTCCAGTTTTACCAGCTATTGGATTGGTAAACATATATGGATAGCCTGTCCAGCGGTTGTCGCCGCTTCCACCGCCTGATGTTCGTAGTCTAGCTCCAGAACCACCTTCAGTCACACCTTCGAGCAATTTGATAACAGCAAACGCAATGTCTTTATTAAGAACATCGTGCGATTCTGGAATGGGTTCGTAAATCACGACGCCACTTTTATCTTCTATTCGAGTGATGAATTGTGGTTTTACATAGACACCTTGGTTGGCAAAAGTTCCGTAAGCGGCTACCATATCTTCTACAGTTATGTCAACAGCTCCTAATGCTATGGAAGGTTGCGCAGGAATCTCGGATTTTACACCTAATTTGTGTGTTAATTCGACTACGGCTTCTGGACCTGTTTTGTCAATTAATTTTGCCGAAATGGTATTGATGGAATTGGCTAAGCCTTGCTTTAATGTTACCATTCCACGGTATCGATTGTCAGAATTTCGTGGTTCCCAATCTTCGGTTACGTTATGACGCCCTTTGCGAATCATAAATGATCCGTCAACAATGGTATCGCAGGGAGACATTCCTAGTTGTTCGATTGCGGTTGCATAAACAAACGGTTTGAATGTCGAACCTACTTGTCTTGCACCTTGACCGACGTGATCGTATTGAAAATATTTATAATTGATGCCTCCAACCCAAGCTTTTATGCTTCCTGTTTGCGGTTCCATTGCCATCAAACCGGATTGCAGGAAATGTTTGTAATACCTAATGGAATCCAATGGCGTCATTATGGTGTCTCTTTCGCCTTTCCAAGTGAAGACAGTCATTTTTACTTTTTGACTAAAAGACGCTACAATCTCTTCTTCGCTTTTGTCTTGTTCTTCAAGCAAAGTCCATCGATAGGATGATTTCATTGCTTGTTTCAAGATGCGTTGCGTTTCTTTATTAGAAATGTTTACAAAAGGAGCATTTTTATTCGTTTTAGCCTCGATAAAAAACTGTTCCTGCAGGTTTGCCATATGTTTTTCAACGGCTTCTTCTGCGTGTAATTGCATTCTGGAATCGATGGTGGTGTAAATTTTCAAGCCGTCTTTATAGATGTTGTAATCAGACCCATCGGCTTTTTTATTTTCTTCCATCCATTTTTTCATATAATCACGCAAATATTCGCGGAAATATGTAGCGGTTCCTCCTTTATGGCTTTCTAATTTGAAATCTAACTTTATGGGTAACTGTTGTAATTTTTCTTTTTGAGATTTCGTAATAAGATTTTCTTTTTCCATTTGTGAAAGCACCACATTTCTGCGGTTTTTTACTCCTTGAGGATTTCTTACAGGATTATACAAGCCAGAGTTTTTGAACATTCCAACTAATATGGCGGATTCATCTACAGTCAAATCTTTTGGTTCTTTTGAGAAATAAGTTTTAGCTGCAGAGCTTACACCAACGGAATTATTACCAAAATCATAAACATTACAATACATCGCAATGATTTCATTTTTAGTGTATTGTCTTTCCAATCGAATAGCTATAATCCATTCCTTGATTTTTTGAACGATTCTAAAAGGTAAAAATTTAGAACCTTCACCGTGGAATAGTTGTTTGGCCAATTGTTGCGTTAACGTACTTGCTCCACCACTTGTTCCTACACTTGCAATAGCTCTCAATGTTCCTCTTCCGTCAATTCCAGAGTGTTCGTAAAAACGCTCGTCTTCAGTAGCCACTAGCGCTTGTACAAGGTTTTTTGGTAAATCGGAATATTTTAATTGAGACCTATTTTTTTCGAAATATTTTCCTAGTATTTCTCCGTCAGATGAGATGATTTCGGTCGCTAAATTGGAATCTGGATTTTCTAAATCTTCGAAAGAAGGCATAGAACCAAAAAGTCCCCAAGAGGCAAATAAGAAAAATACCATTACACCTCCCAAACTATAAAAGAAAATTTTCCAAAATTTCTTTTTATAATATCTGATGTCTTTATCGCTATCTTTTGTTTGAATATTGTTTTTTTTAGCCGCCATAATACGTTCTTAATCTATTTTTCTATTCTAAATCCTACTTCGGTAATTCCTTCTAAAGCTTTTACTCCAGGAACTTTTCCGTTTTCTCGAACCGCTTGTTTGATGTGAACTTTATATTTTCCTCTAAATTTCACTTTTTCTTTATAAAAAAGTTTGCTTTCCTTGATGTCTGAAAAACCATCTCCTAAAAGTGCTCCGTCTGGATTTGCCATTTGATATTCCAAAGTGTCCACTTTTGTAAAACCATTGGGCAATTCTAGTGAAACAATTAAAAAAAGATTGTTGAAGGGGTAGTTGTTATTTGCTCTTAAATTTACAAATAAATCATACCGTTTCGTAGAATCTAATTCAGGTAAATTAAAGGTTACAATACTGTCTTTATCCCATGCATTTCCCACGGATTTATATTCGTCAAAAACCCTTTTTTTGTCACATGAAAAAAAAACTATCACGACTAAAAGCAGCAATACACTATTCTTTATTCTCATTTTTAGTAATAATTATGGGTTTTCTTGGTATTGCCGGTTTTATTACTTCAGTCGCATTAGGTTTTGAATTATTATTTTGCTTGCTGGAATTATTATTAGCAACAATTACATTTTCTCCGCCTGGTTTCCTTTTTTTATTAGGTTTTTTCTTTTTCTTAGGTTGGTCAAAACGGGTTAAACTTTCTTGACCCATCGCGTTGTTAAAGTGTTTTTCTGGTTCTTGAACAACTTCAATTGCAAAATCCTCGAGTGAAGCCACTTTGTTTTTGAGTTTGTTTTCGGCAATGATTTCGTTGACTTGCTCAATTTTCAGCATATGCCAATTGGCAAAATCATTGGTATAAGCAAACCACATCATTCCTTTAAAAATGTCCTGTTTTTGGCAAATAGCATCTCCTTTCTCTGTTACTAGTTTGGTTTCAAAACTTGGAAATCCTTTTAAGGCATCCATATAAGTGTCGAGTTCATAATTCAAGCAACATTTTAATTTTCCGCATTGACCCGCTAATTTTTGTGGGTTTAAGGACAATTGTTGGTATCGAGCCGCCGAGGTGTTTACACTTCTAAAATCGGTAAGCCATGTAGAGCAACATAATTCTCTTCCGCAAGATCCAATTCCACCCAAACGTGCTGCTTCTTGGCGAAGGCCTACTTGTTTCATCTCGATTCTGGAGCTAAACTCTTTTGCAAAATCTTTGATTAAAAGCCTAAAATCAATCCGGTCATTTGCCGTATAATAAAAGGTTGCTTTCGAGCCATCTCCTTGAAATTCAATATCTGAAATTTTCATTTCGAGTTTATGGGCAATGGCTAATTCTCTAGCTCGAACCTTCATAGGTTCTTCTTTATCTCGAGCCGTAGACCATATATCGATGTCTCTTTGAGACGCTTTTCTATACACTTTAGCTACATCAGCGCTGGTATGATTCACCCCTTTTTTCTTCATTTGGATGCGAACCAATTCACCTGTCAAAGTTACAATTCCTATGTCGTGTCCCGGAGAAGCTTCGGCAGCTACAATATCGCCCATGCTTAAAGTCAGTTTCTCAGTATTGCGATAAAATTCTTTTCGACCATTTTTAAAACGCACTTCGACACAGTCAAAAGGAGCTTCACCATTAGGTAAACTCATATTCGAAAGCCAGTCAAAAACCGTTAATTTGTTGCAGCTATCGGTGCCGCAAGTCCCATTATTTTTGCAACCCTTTGGTGCGCCACCATCAGAAGTTGAACAACTTGTACATGCCATAATTTTATATGTAGTATTGCGACTCGCGCAATTTAAGTTCATAAATGTTTAATGGGTAAAGATAGCAAAGATTTTAGATTTCGGATTTTTTCAAATAGGAAAAATGAATTTTTACTGATTTACATTATAACTCAATCTGTAATTTTATAAAGTTTGTCGGACAATCGAATTCTAAACGGTAATTTTAGCGTAATATTTTCAGCAGCAACTGCTTTTTCAGCAGCTATTTCGTTAACAAACATTTCGTCGATAATCAATTGTTGTTCTCCAGTTGTTGAACCTTTTATTAGAATTGTGTCGCCAATTTTAATGTCGTTTTCCTCGATTAGAAATTGTCCAATATTCGATTTTGGATAGAAGTGGACTCCTTTTCCAATATAGATTTTCTTAATTTTTGCTTCTTTCTTTACGACTGTTGTTGCGTCTTCTGCTATGAAAATACGGTGACTTTCCATATTGTTTTTGAAAGTCAGCACCTCAGATTTTCCTTTTTTGAAAATTTTATTTCCGTTTTTGATTCCTCTTCGAATGGCTTTTTGTTCTTCTTCTGGAAGATGGATTATAGTCACACATTCAGTGGAGCAGCAACCTTCCATTTTTTGCTTACAAGATTCGCATTGGATAAAAAGCAAATGACAACCTTCGTTGGCGCAATTGGTATGAACGTCGCAAGGTTTGCCACATTGATGACATTGCGAAACAATATCGTCAGTGATTCTTTCGCCCAAGCGATGATCGAAAACAAAGTTTTTTCCAATGAATTTGCTTTCCAATCCTTCGGCTTTTACTTGGCGTGTGTATTCTATGATTCCGCCTTCGAGTTGGTAAACATTTTCGAAACCTTTGTGTTTAAAATAAGCGCTGGCTTTTTCGCAACGAATGCCGCCAGTGCAATACATCAAAAGTTTTTTGTCTTGTTTGTGTGCTGAAAGTTGATCTTCGATAATGGGCAATGATTCTCTAAAAGTATCCACATCAGGTTTTATAGCATTGGTAAAATGACCAATTTCAGATTCGTAATGATTTCGCATATCGACCACAATCGTGTCTGGATCTTCGACAAGTTGGTTGAATTCATTGGCTTTAAGGTGGATTCCAATGTTGGTTACATCGAAAGTTTCGTCTTCTAATCCATCGGCTACGATTTTGTCGCGGACTTTTACAGTCAATTTTAGAAAGGAATGATCGTCTTGCTCTACGGCAATGTTCAGGCGAATGCCTTTCATAAAACCGTATTTTTCTATGGTGTTTTTAAATTCGTAGAAATGATCTGCCGGAAGTGATAATTGGGCGTTGATACCTTCATTAGCAACATAAATCCTTCCTAAAACCTCGAGCGGATTCCAAGCTAAGAATAATTCATTACGAAATTGAGTTGGGTTTTGAATTTGCGCATAAGCATAAAAAGACAATGTAAGACGTTGCTTTCCGGCATCGTCAATCATAGAAGCTCTTTCCTCTGCGCTTAAGGTGTTGTACAGTTGCATGCTATAAACAGTTAAGTTGAGAAAATAATTGGATTATAAAAATCCGATGCAAATTTAGGTAACTTTTGGGGTTTTCAATAGGTAATTACCTGATTATTTTTCTTCAAGCAAGGCTTTCTTTACGGTTTGTAATTCGGCTATGTTTTATTGCTCCATCTTTACCTGCAGTATCCATTGCCTGAAAAATAATCAGAAGTGACCATTTATCCTGTGCATACAAAATGTCTTGCATCGCAGCTAATGCATCAACACCCATTTGCAAGGTTTCTTTTACCATAGATTTTTCTTCTGAACCTAATTTAAAACTGGCTTTAGTTTCAAAATCATTTAACTTAAAATTTGCGCCATTGCCAATGCAATATTGGTTGGAGAAATTTTCGGCATGATGTATCAGTTCTTTTTTGCTTATGGTACTTAAAACCTGAGGTTTTTGTTTAAATGTATTTGATTTTGACATAGTTAGAAATGGTTTTTTATCTGTTCGAAAAAATACTAAGAGCAAAAAGCATTTTAAATAATGTTACAAAGTTTGAAATGGAAAGTTTTGTGTCTTTTGATTAATCAAAACTAATCTCAAAATTATTTAACATTTTAAAGGCTTGAATGAATGATAAAATGAATTCAATATTGGGACGGTAATTGTTTCATTATTTTAGTAAAAAATTCTTTACTTCAGCAAAATTTTATATTTTTACTTTCATTAAATATTCACAGCTTTAATTATTCAACTATGAGTGCAATTGCAATCGACGGAAAAAAGAAAAGTTTTAAAGAAAAATTTAAAGAAGAATTCATCGAATACTGGATTAACGTTTTGTATTTGAGTTTTTATTTTGGGATATTTGTTACCTACAAACGATTAATTTTAGCAGAATACGAAATTGATTTTGAGCAATATGGCACCGCTTTTTTTAATGCTTTTGTTTTAGGAAAAGTAGTTTCAATAATTGGAATGACCAAAATTGGTAAAAAAACATTGAATGCTAATTTATCGATTGTAACTTTATATAAAACCGTTCTTTTCACTTTATGTTTGGTAGTATTTAATACTGTAGAGGAATTCGTAAGAGGTTATTTCAAAACAGACACACTACAAGGGGCGACCGATTATATAATAAATCATCTTATAACGTATGAACATATAGGTCGATTATTAGTTATTTTCACTTGCTTTATTCCATTTTTTGCTTTCAAAGAATTGACTAAAATTATCGGTCACAAAGTAATGGTAGATCTTTTTTTCAAAAAGAAGTCAGCTACTATATAAATGAAGGCAAACCAAAATTGCCAAAGCGCCAACCCATTGGTTTGAAATGTTTGTATCTCGAAGGTTTAGATGTTGAACGTTCCTTATTTGATGTAGAATTGAAACTTTCTGAGCTAACGCAAAATTAATTGAGTTCTATGATGCAACTTTGTAGAGCTTTAAGAGGAAGCTGGAATTAGAATGCTTCACTTTAGTTTTTGAACATAAACAATAAAACCACATAATTTGCGTGGTTTTATTGTTTTAATCTCAACAAGAGTTTAACAATGTTCGTTGAAAGCGTCTTTTAAGTTATCTGAAATTAACTCAGCTGGACGACCTTCGATGTGGTGACGTTCTAACATATGAACTAATTCACCATTTTTGAATAAGGCGATACTTGGCGAAGATGGAGGAAAAGGAAACATATGTTGTCTTGCGGCATCAACAGCCTCTTTATCAACTCCTGCAAAAACCGTGATTAAATGATCTGGTTTTTTTGTGCCTTCTAAGCTCATTGCTGCTCCTGGACGTGCATTTCTAGCAGCACAACCACATACTGAATTTACTACTACTAATGTCGTTCCTTCTGCATTTATGGCAGTATCAACTGCTTCTGCACTATGTAAATCTTGAAAACCTGCTCCTGTTAATTCAGCTTGCATTGGTAATACCATTTCTTGTGGATACATATTATTTTAGATTTTAGATTAACGATTTTAGATTGCAGATTTATCTACAAAATAATCTCTGCAAAGATAATGAGATTTCTAATTTGAAGTAAGTTTGGATTATAAAGTTTTGTTATAGTTTGATAGAAAGGTTTTGGGTTTAGAAAACATACTGTAAAAGAAATCTATTTTTTTGCCTTTTCAAGAACCAATTTCAGTTCCTCGGCATTGATAAAAGAATGTTTTTGAAATAGTATGGAGTAATCTGCTCCTAAAATAGTAATTGTTGGATAAATTAATTGCGAGTCAATGGTGGCTAGTGATATGGCAAGTTCGTGGAGTCCAGTGATAGGCCCATTCGGGATGAATTTGAAAGTATGATTGTTGAAATCAATGTTGTTATTGCTTTCTGCGTCCAACGGAATAAAGTAAAAATCAGCATTTAAAATAGTGATGATTTCTGGGTTTTTGAAAGTAGAATTCTCCATCTTTTTGCAATAATTACACCACGAAGCAGAGGTAAAAACCACAAATGGTTTGGGGTTTTCTTTAGATAATTTTTCAGCTTCTTCAAATTTATGTGTTTTCAATTGGGCAAAACATGACGGAATTGTCCAGTAGAAAATCAATAGTATGTAAACCCATTTTTTCATCTAAAATAAATTATAGGATAATCAAATACCAATTTATTTTTCTTGACCCAGCTTACACAAATTTTCACTGACTTCAATTTCATAAATTCGTATATTAAATAAAATTCGATTTTCTCTTTTGTAATGTATTGAAGATTAGTTTTAATATAAAAAAAATCTCTAATAATTTGTGTAATCTGCGTCAAAATTCATTTCAGTTTTTTTCTAAAATAAATTATATCGCAACCCCAAAAAACCTCGTATTCCTTGATTAGGGCCGTAAACATAAGAGGTATCAAATGTTAAACCGTAAGGGTTATCTGGCGTGATTAATGCTTGTCCATTCGAATCGTATTGAACATTTTTGTCAAAAGGATCCTCAGTTCTGGAAATCAAGAAAGGATTGTTTTGTTTTGGTGTAAAGTTAAGTAGGTTTTTTACTCCTCCAAACAGTTCAAAGTTTTTCCAACCGCTAAATGTAAATTGTATGTTTTGCAAACTATACCAAGGCGAATTAGGGTTTCTAGGATCAGTATTGCTTAGCAAAGGCAATAGCATTGGGCCATACGCATTTCCGGTGTAATCAATTGCTAAATCAATTGCGTAAATTTTATAACTAATGGCCCAAGTGGCTGTAAATGCTTCGGTCAATAATGGTCTCATTTTCACATCATTTTCAACATTGGATACATCCATATAAGTTGCGCCAAGTATGAATTTTAATCCGTTTGTGAAATTGAGGTCCGCATTACAGCTAATTCCTTGGCTTAAGGCATAACCATCAATGTTGTCATAAATTATTTTATTGGGATCAGTTTCATAATCAGATATTATTTTATTGCTGAAACGAGTATAAAATGCGGTGCTTTCAATTCCTAAAAATGCGCCACTATCAAAGTAGATTTTCTTGATGTAATTCAAATTAGCATTTATTGATTTTTCAGGATCTAGATTGTTAACAATGACCACTTCACGTGAACCTGTTAAAGCAGCGTGATCTTCTGTAAATAAGTTAACGACTCTAAATCCAGTTCCGGCGTTAAAACGAAGGATGTTATTATCGTTGATTTTTAATTTATAAGCGATTCTTGGAGTCAAGATGCTCCCGTGTATAGAGTTGTAATCGTATCGCAATCCCAATAAAATTTTGTGTTTATCACTAAATGAAATTTCATCTTGTACAAATATCCCCGGAAGCCAAGTTTTTTCTGGATTGTTTTCGTTCAAAATGGACGTTGCTGGTGTGTTATCGTCGTAATAAGTGTATCGAGAAGCTAGTCCGGTAAGCAAATCGTTTTTGCCAATTTTCTTGTCCCAAGTCAGTTGTAGAAATCCAATTTTCTGATTCGCAATGTAAGATGTTGTTCCATAACGACTGTCTTGATAATGGGCTGTTCCTGAAAACGCCAACATCAGTTTTTCTGTAGTTGGCAATTGATAACTTCCCAATAATTCGCCTCGTTTAGTGTAAATACTTTCGCCATAGATTTCATCTCCTCCACGGTATTTTTTCTCCCAGCGTACATCACCACCCCAGCGATCTTCGTACATTCCTCGGGCGGCAATCGTAAAAATTCGGTTTTGATTTCGGTTGAAGTTCCATTTGTTGAATATTGAAATTCTGTTTTGAGCCGTTACATCTGTAAAACCATCTTTATCATTGTCAATGGTTTGATCGTAATTGAAATAATTTAGGCCTAAAAGCGAAGTAACTTTTTTGCCGATATTAAATTTAGCACCTAGATCGACATTGGTTTCTAGCCAAGAAGTGGTAAATACATCTGCTGAAAATAGGGGAGTATTGTTTGGATTTTTGGTAATAATATTAATTAAACCGCCCACGGCTTCGCTACCATACAAAGAAGAGGCGGGACCTTTTACGATTTCGATGCGTTCTACTAATGAATTTGGAATTCCCGACAAACCATAAACGGTAGAAAGACTACTTACAATGGGCATTCCATCTATGATCACCGATGTATAAGGACCTTCCAATCCATTAATGTGAATGTCGCCCGTGTTGCAAACGCCACAGTTGAGTTGAGGTCGCACTCCGTTTACATTTTGCAAGGCTTCATAAATACTGGCAGTTGGGTTTTTCTTGAAGAAAACAGGACTGTAAACTTCAACCGGAACGGCGCTTTCAAGTCGTTTCACCGCTTTTAACGTTCCCGAAACTACGACTTCGTTGAGTTCGTTTTCATTGTCTTTTAGTTGAAAATCAAGCAGGAGATTTTCATTTTCCTCAAGAACAATATTTTTGGTAATAGTTTGTAGTCCAAGTGATGTGATTTGGATTTTATAAGTTCCAGCAGGAATATTTTTGATTTTATAATTTCCTAAACTATCAGTTTGTGTTTTGTAATTTGATTTAAGCAAAGTAACTACAGCTTCTTGTAGTTCCTTGTTTTCAACGATCACTTTTCCATAAACTGAAGCTGTATTTTGTGAAAACGAAATGTGAAACAATAGTAAGAAGAAGAAAATTGACAACGTTTTCATATTGGTAAATTAATTTTTAGACAAATCTAAAAATAATATTTGGTTAATAAAAATATTTGTTAAGGTTTTGAAGAAACGACTCATTTTTTAGTGAACCGTTTTGCCAAAACAATCATATTGAGCTTTTGCCCTATTAGCTCAGACAGGCAGTTTCAGCATCGGAGGTTGTGTGTCTAGCAATAGGAAATGGGTCTTTGTTAGAGAAATAACAATCTTGTAAATCCATAATTTCATCGGAGGTGCAAAGGCATTGTACTAATTGTGAACGCACTTCTTTTTCATCGAAATGGATTCCGATAAAAACCAATTCGTTCAAGCGATCTCCATAAACTAAGGTCCAACGCTCTTCGATAATTTCTTGATTTTCTACAAAATTATTAAAAGTCATTCGTTCACCAAGCGGCATACTTGCCCACCAAACGCCAGCTCCTTCGGCTTTTGTAGAGCCGCCTGCTTGACTCCAATTGATGGCTTGTTCAGGACGAGATGCTATCCAAAACAATCCTTTGCTGCGGATGATGGTTTGCGGAAAATTAACAATGAAATCCCAAAAACGATAGGGATGGAAGGGTCGCTCGTCTCTAAAAATAAATGAACTGATACCGTATTCTTCGGTTTCGGGTGTGTGAATGCCTTCTAATTCTTGAATCCAGCCTGCTGATACTTCGGCTTCTTCATAATTAAATAATCCTGTGTTGATAATTTCATTTGGATTGACCTTACCCATTTCTGAACAAATAATTTTGGCTATTGGATTTAATTGTTTGATTGTTGCCACCAAAATTTCTTGTTGTTGTGGCGTAATCAGATCCGTTTTGTTCAAGATAATAACATTGGCAAACTCAATTTGATCGACTAATAGGTTGACAATGGTTCGGGTGTCATTTTCTATATTTGTAGCTTTTATTTCTTCGAGTGTTTTTGATGAACCAAAATCTTTAAAAAAGTTCAATCCATCGACCACAGTAACCATAGTGTCAACGTAACTAAAACGGGATAAATTGATATTCTCGTCTTCGTTTACAAACGTAAAAGTTTGTGCCACCGGAATTGGTTCGCTAATGCCTGTACTTTCGATCAACAAATAATCAAACCTGTTTTCTTTGGCTAATTTTTCGACCTCAATCATCAAATCTTCACGCAAAGTGCAGCAAATACAACCATTGCTCATTTCGACAAGTTTTTCTTCGGTGCGAGAAAGTGTGTTTTCTGCTTTGATTATATTGGCATCAATGTTTACTTCGCTCATATCATTTACGATTACGGCTACTTTCAGTTCTTCTTTGTTATGAAGAATATGATTTAATAAAGTGGTTTTTCCAGCTCCAAGAAAGCCAGATAGTACGGTTACGGGGAGTTTTTTCATTGTTTTTAAGTATTCACTAGATTCTTTTTTTAATGAATTTGTTCTTTGATTTTTCAGATTAATTTGTGTTTAAATGATTAGATTTTTGTCTGTTTCTGGAATGGGTTTTAAAATTTAAAATATGTCCGAATATCATTAGTAAGCCACCAATAATAATCAAACTATTGTCCCTATTGAATAGTAATTCAAGAACAACTCCTCCAATTATCAGGGTAATCGCACAGCAAAGGATAATTTTCACTAATGTTGTTGCGCTACTCAATATTACTTTCGAAACGACAAACATTCCTATGCAAGCAAAAAAAACATCAATCCAATGATTGTTTGAAAAGCCAAATGGAATAATACTTAGCAGCGGAAAAAGTAAACAATGAATCATACATAAAGACGCGCTTGAAATTCCTAAAACATCTAAAACCATCAGGGGCTGTTTTTTCATTTTGAAATGAATTTAATTGGATACAAATATAAAAAAAAATATCATTAACGCAATATTGTTGCATTAATGATATTCAAAAAAAATAATTGTTTTTAAAAACTATAGAACCGAGATTGTAAATGTAACTTCAAAGTCAGTTGCTCCAGCTGCGTTTGTGATGTCTCCTGATGCAACATTTGCCGCACTTTTATTAGGCATGTGTCGTAACGTTATTTTTAAAGTTCCGTTGGCTGCTCCAGTAGTCACAAAAACAGATTGTAAACCAACTGGTTTTCCGTTTGTATCTAAATTACTTGCTGCCGTGCCATAAGTAAATGCATTTAGTGTACCTGTTTTTTGATAAAAAAGTTGATGATCTACCCCTTCTGTAATTATTTCAGGTGTAATATCTTCAGCTGGACTGGCAGCTTCATTCTTAATAGTTACAGTACCATTGTATGTTTTGTTTTGAGAAAATGGACTAGAAACTGTAATTACAGGTGCACCTGCTCCATCGCCATCTAGATCTTTGTATTGTAGCGTAACAGCTGTTCCGCCACCAACTGGAGTATAGATTGCTGTAACTGTTGTGATTAATTCTTCCTCGTTTACGGGTGTTACTTCGTCTTTTTCACAAGACGACAACGCAACAGAAGCTACAAGCGCAAGTGCATAAAATTTTAATTGTTTGTTCATAGGGTTTGTTTTTAGAATTGTTGTTTTCATTTTGTTTGTTTTTAAAATTAATGTTTGAATGCTTAAATTTGTTGTCATAATAAAGGGTTTTTGTTAATAATTAAATTTTAATTGAATTTGAAAATTTCGGCCTATTTCATCTGCAAAAAAGCGTTGACGGTTTAGATAATCTCGGTAAGCCACATTGAAAATATTTTGCACAGAAATCGCTACTGTTGTAGTCGATTTTTTGAAAGTATTGAATTTCATTTCTGTATAAAAATGCAATAAATGATAGGCCGGCGGCGGTGTACTAATGTCAACTTCTACTTCTTTTAATTCATTATTTTCAATGATGAACGTCGTGAAGTTATTGTTGGGAAACTGTTTTTGTTCTACTACTAATTCGCTTTTTAGTTCCATAATCAGTTCGTGCCACTCTTTTTTCGAAAAACGGATTTTGTTATTGATATTCAACGGCGGCATATCTATTAAGGGTTCGTTTTCGTTTTGATCATATCCATTTACATACCCCAATGCTAGTGAATGTTGCCACTGATTTGTAATGTTCCATTGCGTTTGAAAATCTATTCCTAGCAGTCTCGCATTGGTTTGCTCGTATTCCCAAACAGGAAATGCACCTCTGATCGTGGTTTCAAAACCAAAGGGTCTTAAAAAAATATAATCTTGAATATTATTGATATAAGGATTTACTTCGAAAGAAAAACGAGTGTAATTTTTTTTAATAGTTACCGATAATTTGGTCGATTGTTCTTTATCGAAACCCAAATCTCCCAATTCTATCATTCCAGTAGAATGGTGCAATCCGTCACTAAAAAATTCAGATGGATTCGGATTTCTGGAAGCAAAACTTAAGTTCGTGTACAATTGCCAGTTGTTCTCCAGTTTTTTATGAAAGCCTGCACTTGCCGAAACATTGTGAAAAGTAAAACTCGGTTTAGTAAGCCATTGTGTGCCAAAATCGCCAACTATAAATTCTGGAAATTCCTCGTTGTAACCTCTTTCGTCCCATCTTGATTTTTGATAAAATTTAGTCGCATCAATTTTCGAAAAATCATACCGCAATCCGCCATCAACAGAAAAAGTATCCGAAAAATTATAATTAACAATTCCGTATGCACCAAAATCAATTTTATCATAATTTGGAATCAGCGGACGAATGCCAGTTGCAGGATTCGCAAAGTTGTTTTGAAAAGCTCCGGTTGTACCCGTTTTAAAATTCCAATCGTGCCAATTTTTCTTGTAATCGATGTTTATTGTATTGGTTTTTAAATCTAAATCCAATGCGGCAGTGTTTTTAAAATCGCCTCTTCGCACATCATATTCTAACCTTTTGTTAACTTGAAAGGCGTACTGAAACGAAATAAATGTCGATTCATCGAAATAGTAATTATAATTTAATTTAGCGATTTGATGCGTTACATCTTGTTTTGGATTGTTGATTGCATAGGTGAAATCATTGATTATGGATGGAACTTTATTTTTTATAGAATAATATAAATCATTCACACTGCCAGTGTGAGAAGCACTCAAAATCCCAATTGTGGATTTGTAGTAACTGTAAAAAGCGGTTATGTTGTATTTTTCAGCATTATATTTGATGTCTCCAGAAAAATTGCCTTCTCGATTT
>CAMDGJ010000001.1 GCA_945897545.1 Flavobacterium psychrophilum | reverse complement strand
GTTTTGGTAGTACTGTAGGCCGTGGTACAACCGCCACTTGTGATTTTGGCTCTTATGTAGAATTTGCTTCCTGGCGTATTGGTCACATTGGTCTTGGTATAAACAAGTCCTGTTGCTCCTGCAACGGTTGACCATCCTTGTGGCGTGGTGTTCGATGCCGAAAGTGGCGCATCTGCGGTATATTCCCACTGAATAGCGTCACCTGCAATGGCCGCCGAGCTAAAGGTAATATCCCCGTTCAAACAAACCGAAGCGGCTGAAGTTATAATAGCGGCTCTGGCAACCGGGTTGACAATGACCGCAACCGGAGTTCTTACACTTACTACATTGCCCGTAGTTTGGGTGTAATAATAGGTCGCTGTTTTTAAGGCTGCCGTTGTGGCTAGGGCTAGGCCTCCTGTTGCTGCGGTGTACCATTTGATGGTTGTTCCTGCAGCCACAAGGGCTAAGACTTTCGCACCCGAACAAAAGGCTTGGGAATCGGTTTGCTGCACACCTTCCTGCATCGAAAGATTTGCGTTTTTCTCAAACCCATAAACTGCTTGACCCACGGTAAAAGCAAAACTGCCCGAGGCCGAGGCCCCATCGCCTCCCGCTGAGGAAACCGCTTATGGCGGCGATTTCACAAAAAGGTGTAATGTAGATTCTTTCTGAATATAGTAATCCGCTAGGGTGCGTACATCTTCCAATTCTTGCCCTGCGAAAATGAGTTGCTGTAAATCTGGAGAAATCCCTTCCCTGTCTTGGATCTTTTGTTTGACACTCTCAATGCTATCAGCACCCTCCACATCCAAAGTGATGGTTTTGCCGGTTAGGGTTTTAACAAATATTTGCATCCCCCCTTGAGCATGTGCCTGCGCAATCGATGCAAACGACAGAATTAAAAATACGATGAGACCGAGTGTAATTTTTTTCATAGTTGGTTTTATAAGGTGTATTTATAGGCTATAGTTTCCTTGTAGTATAATTTAGGATTAGAAAATGTCAGATTTTTTTTAAAAATTTTAGCAAACATAGCCTTTTAATGGATTGAAAATACATATAACAAATAAGTTTGTCAACAACAACAACAACAACAACAACAACAACAACAACAACAACAACAACAACATAAGCCACTACTAATGAGTTTTTTAGTTTGTACTAGTCAGGAAAGTTGTTGCGACATAATTCTTTATTATTCTAAAGAAACTACTTACAAATAATTGGGTAAGGGTTCAAATACTAATAAATAGAAAATGAGTGGGTGGAACCATGGGGTTGTTGGAGTGAAATCTACTGTTTTTAAAAACGGGAATTTAAAAAAACCAGCTCGCCACAAAAATAGCAAAATCCGAATGCCTAACGCAAATTGATTACAGTCGTATTTTTTAAGAAACTTTGCTCTCTAAATTTCGAGACTCATCCATTTTATTCTATATTTGCCCTATGCAGTTTTCAGAAATTTTAGGCCAGGAACACATTAAAAATCACTTGACACGAAGTGCCGATTTAGGTCGAATTCCTCACGCACAATTGTTTGTCGGACCAGAAGGATGTGGCACTTTGCCAATGGCGATTGCTTATGCGCAATACATTTTGTGTGGCAATCAAAACCGAGAAAACTCTGGTTCTAATGAATCCTGTAATCTTAAATTCCAAAAAATTGCTCATCCCGATTTGCATTTCGTTTATCCAACTGTAAGCACCGAAGATGTAAAAACAAAACCGAAAAGTATTGATTTCATTGCGGATTGGAGACAATTTATTGCCCAAAATCCGTACGGAGGTTTGTTCGATTGGTATTCCGTTTTAGGTGTGCAAAACAAACAAGGCGAAATTCGGGTTGATGATGCACAAGAAGTTTTAAAAGCATTAGCATTAAAATCTTATGAAGGCGGTTATAAAATTATGATTGTCTGGATGGCCGATAAAATGAATATTTCTGCTTCCAATAAATTACTAAAATTACTTGAAGAACCGCCAGAAAAAACAGTTTTCATACTGATTTCGGAGAATGAGGAAGATATCATTCAAACAATTCGCTCTCGATGCCAAGTTTTGCATTTTAATGGATTGAGTGAACACGTCATCACTGAAGCTCTAGTTTCTCGTGAATATATTGAGCCAAAACTAGCCACGAAAATCGCGCATCAAGCACAAGGAAATTTCAACAAAGCCATGCATCTACTTAAAGACGATAGCGAAGAATTTCCTTTCGAACAATGGTTTATTGTCTGGGTTCGTGCGGCTTTCAAAGCCAAAGGAAATGCTGCCGTAATTGCCGATTTGATTCATTGGAGTGAACAAATTGCTGCTTTGGGTAGAGAAACCCAAAAGAAGTTTCTACAATATTGCATTGATATTTTCCGCCAAGCATTGATGCATAATTACGAAACGTCGAGTTTGGTTTATTTCGAACCAGCGGTCGAAAATTTCACGATTGCGAAATTTTCGCCTTTTGTAAACGGCAACAACATTCACGAAATATTCCAGGAATTGTCTGATGCAATTTATCACATTGAGCGCAACGGAAACGCTAAAATAATCCTGACTGATTTATCCATAAAACTTACTCGTTTAATACATAAAAAATAAAAATATGAACAACGCAGCCTCAATTTTACTTTTGGCTTTTTTAGCCATCACATTCATACAGTCCGGTTATGATAAATTATTTCATTGGAAAGACAACTTCGATTGGTTAAAAGGTCATTTTGCCAAAACCCAATTAAAAAATCTAGTGCGTTTAGCCTTACTAAACATTCTCGTTCTAGAATTAATTTCAGGGATTTTATGCGTGGTGGGCGGCATTGAATTGTTTGTAAGCAACGGAAGAACTTTTGGTTTGTATGGTGCTGTTTTTTCTAGTATTACTTTATTAATGCTGTTGTTTGGACAACGATTAGCCAAAGATTATGACGGTGCAAGAACGATTGTTATTTATTTTATTCCGGCAGTTATGGCGGTTTTATTGTTGAGTTAGAAAATAAGTTTACCATATAAGGCATATAAGGTTAAAAAAAATAAAAATGAATTCAAAACATCCCTCAGATTCTTTAACTGTATTAACTGATTTGGTTTTGCCAAGCGAAACAAATCCTTTGAATAACCTTTTTGGTGGCGAATTATTGGCCCGAATGGATCGCGCCTCAAGCATCTCTGCAGGAAGACATTCTGGTAGAATTTGTGTTACCGCATCAGTAAATCACGTGGCTTTTAATAGAGCCATTCCGCTAGGAAGTGTAGTTATTATTGAGGCTAAAGTGTCGAGAGCTTTCAAAACTTCAATGGAAATATACCTAGATGTTTGGGTAGAAGACCGACAATCTGGAAATAGAACCAAAGCCAACGAAGCTATTTATACTTTTGTGGCGGTAGACGATACTGGAAAACCTGTAGAAGTCCCACAAATCATTCCCGAAACCGACTTAGAGCTACAGCGGTTCGATGCTGCATTGCGACGTAAACAGTTGAGTTTAGTCTTAGCTGGAAAATTAAATCCTCACGAAGCTACAGAATTGAAGGCGTTGTTTGCGTGAAACACAACTTTTATTTCCAAAATATTCCCCTTGCCACTTCCAAAAAAAGAAGTATTTTTACAAAAAGATAAGTACGTAAATAAATGAAACGCCCATCACAATTACCATTGATACACTGGATTATTTGTAGGCGTTCCACCCTCCGATAAAAAACAAATAGTATAAACATAGATGAAAGAAAAGATGAGTTCAGAGAAAGAAGCCAAATTAAAAGCACTACAACTTACGCTTGACAAACTAGATAAAACCTACGGAAAAGGTACGGTTATGAAAATGGGCGACAAAGCCGTCGAAGAAGTGGAAACTATTTCGTCTGGATCTTTAGGAATCGATTTAGCCTTAGGAGTTGGTGGTTATCCAAGAGGAAGAGTAATCGAAATATACGGTCCGGAATCTTCGGGAAAAACAACATTGACTTTGCACGCCATTGCCGAAGCTCAAAAAGCCGGTGGAATTGCTGCTTTTATAGATGCAGAACATGCTTTCGATAGAAATTATGCCGAGAAATTGGGTGTTGATATCGAAAACTTAATCATTTCACAACCGGATAATGGAGAACAAGCTTTAGAAATTGCTGAGAATTTAATTCGTTCTGGTGCGATTGATATTGTCGTGATTGACTCGGTTGCGGCTTTAACACCAAAAAGTGAAATTGAAGGCGAAATGGGTGATTCTAAAATGGGATTGCACGCTCGTTTGATGTCACAAGCCTTGAGAAAACTAACAGGAACTATTAGCAAAACGCACTGTACGGTTTTCTTCATCAACCAGTTGAGAGAGAAAATTGGCGTAATGTTCGGAAATCCAGAAACTACAACAGGTGGAAATGCGTTGAAGTTTTATGCTTCGGTTCGTTTGGACATTCGTCGTTCAACTCAAATAAAAGATGGCGATAACGTACTTGGAAACAGAACCAAAGTTAAAGTCGTTAAAAACAAAGTCGCTCCACCATTTAAAGTAGCCGAATTTGACATTATGTATGGTGAAGGAATTTCGAAAACGGGAGAAATCTTAGATTTGGCCGTTGAATTTGAAATCATCAAAAAAGCAGGTTCTTGGTTCAGTTATGGCGAAACCAAATTAGGACAAGGTCGTGATGCAGTAAAAGCTTTAATAAAAGACAATCCGGAATTAGCCGACGAATTAGAAGAAAAAATCAAGGCTAAGATTAAAGAAAATAATGCTTAAAATACTTTTATAATAAAATTAAAATGCTCGGATATTGTATTCGAGCATTTTTTTTGGTCTAATTTCATTTGATAACAGCAATTGAAAGAATACTTTTTAATATTTTTTTTGAGTAATAACGCAACCTTTTTAATTCTCTATCATCTTATATAAAATGTAACGAAGTTATAAACCTTAAAAATTTTAAAAAATGAAAAAAATCGTATTATTTTTAATTGTAATCACCTCTTTTTTAAGTTGTAGTCTTGATGATGACAGTCCAACTTATACTTATGAAGTTCTACCTGTTGACAGCTATGTTGTACCTACTAGTTTTACTTTAGGGCAAACCTATGAAATAAAATTAAAGTACCAAAAACCAACTTCGTGTCACATTTATCAAGGAGTTTATTATGAGAAAAACTTAAACACCAGAACAATTGCCATTCAGACTGCTGTACAAAACAATCAAGTTTGTACACAGGAAATTCCTCCTATTTCCGAAGTTTCATTTAACTTTATGGTTTCCAATACTGGTTCCTATATCTTTAAGTTTTACAAAGGTGAAGATGCTGGTGGAGAAGATATTTTTGAAGAAGTTGAGATTCCTGTAGTTCCATAAAAGAAAAAATCTGTGATTTTAGAAAAGCTAATTAATGAATGCCAAAAAAACCAACCCAAAGCTCAAGAACAATTGTATCGATTGTTTGAAAAAAAGTTTTTTGGGTTGTGTTTGAAATATTCATCTAGTTATGCTGATGCACAAGATAATTTTCAAGAAGGATTCTTGATTATATTTCGAAAAATCAATCAATACAGCGGAAAAGGTTCTTTTGAAGGCTGGGCAAAAAGGATACTGATTAATAACGCACTCCAAAAATACAAAGGAATGCGTTTTATGGAAGTATTAAACGACAACATTCCCGATGTTGATGTAGAAATAGATGAAGAAGAAATATCTCTAGACTATTTAATGCAAATTATTCACGAACTCCCCGATCAGTACCGAATTGTTTTTAGTTTATACGTATTAGATGATTATTCACATCAAGAAATTAGCGAAATGCTCTCCATTTCTACAGGTACAACTAAATCGAATCTGCATAGAGCGCGGCTTCTCTTGAAAGAAAAAATTGAAAAAAAAACAGCGACGAATCTAAAAATATCGGCAAAATGAAAGAAAATAAAAATATAGACCGATTATTTCAAGAACAATTCAGAGGCTTTGAGGATACTCCTGACAATCAGGTTTGGTTGAATATCGAAGCTGAATTAAAAAAGGATAAAAAACGAAAAGTAATTCCGTTATGGCTAAGATGCTCAGGAATAGCTGCAGCATTTTTGCTTGGTTTATTCACTTTGAATATGAATCAAACTTTTCATTCGAAAACAGAAAACCGTATTGTTTTAGACTCTAAAATTTCGAAAGATTCGTCTAATAAAAAACCTACTTATCCCAAAAACAGTTCAAAGAAAACCCAAATTGTTAGCAATTCTAAAGGAAATTCCAAGTCCAAAAAAGAAATAATTAATACTAATTTTTCAAAATCAAATACTAAAGATGAAAAAAATATTAACCCTTATGGTTCCTCAAAAGTCCTTGTTTACCAGAAAAAGAGTCCTAATAATGCTGAAGTTTTTCTACCAAAAAGTAATTTGCCGATAAATCAATCGGCAACAGACGAAAACAACAATAATTACAGCTCACTAAATGCCGAGAAAAACAGCGTTACAAATTCAAATTCTTTAGCAACCGCACCAAATCAATCCAAAGAAAAAATGGATGCCAAAGAAAAAGAAGAATCTAAAAAACAATTAGCACCAAATCCAGAATCGCCAAACGAATTAGAAGAAATTTTAAAAGCCAAATCCGCCCCGAAAAAGGCCGTGGTATCCAATTCTAAAAACAAATGGCAAATTTCTCCTAACGTTGCTCCAGTATATCTGAATGCCAATTCAGGCGGTTCCCCTATCGATGAACAGCTGTCAGATTACGAAAAAAAATCAGATAATAGCGTTAGTTTTGGTGTAGGCATACGTTACGCCGTGAACAATAAAATAGTAGTTCGAACTGGAATTAATAAATTAGTTGTAGGCTATAACACCAGCAATGTATTGTATTCTACAGGCTTAACAGCTAATAATTTAAGAAACATCGAATATTCTTCAAACAATGCCGTAAAATTTGTAAATGAAACAAATTATGGTTTATTGACAACAACGGAAAAAGAAATACAAAATACAAATACGGGCAGTTTAAACCAAAAAATGGGCTATTATGAACTGCCAATGGAAGTTTCATACGCTGTTTTAGACAAGAAATTTGGAGTAAATTTAATTGGAGGATTCAGTACTTTATTCCTAAATGAGAATAGCATTTCGTTGGTTTCACCTCAATCTAATATTGAACTTGGCGAAGCAAAAAATTTGAGTCAAGTCCATTTTAGTACCAATATAGGTTTAGGATTTAAATACCAAATTACAAAATCATTACAAATTAATTTGGAACCAATGGTTAAATATCAATTGAACACCTTTTCAAACAACTCAGGCGACTTTAAACCACTGTTTATCGGATTGTATTCTGGTATCAGCTATGGCTTTTAATTGAAAGCTTTTAATTGATCTCGTTACATGATTTTCCCATTAGCCGAATACTTTTTCTTCTGAAACTCTAGTAATTGTTCGTTAATTTCATTCCAAGCTTGGTCTTTAATGCTATTCTTATCTGCCATTGTTTTTCCTTCTGTTGCAATAAATGGAAGAATTTTTACCCGTAAAAGTCCCGGGCTTCCACTAAAAATGGTGTAGGAAAATCGCTTTTTATTATCTCCAAAAGCTATTGGAACAATCGGTAATTGATGGTCAATAGCCAAGCGGAAAGCTCCGTCTTTAAAGTGGTCCAAAACAATGGATTCGTTATCAGGAACTCCACCTTCGGGAAAAATACAAATGCTAAGTCCTTGATTGATTCTTTTTTGGGCTCTTTCAAAAACGCCGTGTTTGCTTCTGGAATTTGTTCTGTCGACTAAAATACAAGTTCGTTTATAGAAAAACCCAAACAATGGGATTTTTGACAACTCTTTTTTTCCCACAAAAACAAATGGTTTTTTTACCGAGACTAACATCAGCATTATATCGACCATAGAAGTATGATTGGCGATAAACATATAACTTTTTCCTTTATCGAATTCTTGCTCTTTATCAATTTTATAATAAAATCCCATCCCGAAAAGAATGACTTTCGACCAAATTCTAGCCATTTTAAAAAAGTAAGGATAACCGCTTTCGGTTAAAATAGACAACACCAAAAAAGGAAACATAACCAAGATGGGAATGGTCATTAAAACATAAAACCAAACACGCCAAATAGCCCAAAAAATAATTTTTATACCTCTCATAGTTTTCAAATTTACTTTTTTAACCGAAATATTGTGGTTTAATTTTCGAAATTCTTAAATAATGTAATTTCTCCTTCGCCGTTATGGCAAATATAATGTCTCAAAAGAATGTAAAACCGTGCTAATTATTTATAAAAGCATTAAATTTGAAAACTTTTTAAGTATAAAATTACAATGGCAAAAATACTCACTGGCGTTCAAAGTACAGGAACACCACATTTAGGAAACTTACTTGGCGCAATCATTCCCGCAATCGAATTATCGAATAATCCCGCAAACGAATCCTTTCTTTTCATTGCCGATTTACATTCGATTACCCAAATAAAAGACGGAAAAACATTAAGAGAAAACACCTACAGCACAGCAGCAGCTTGGCTTGCTTGTGGCTTGAATGTAGATAAAGTAGTTTTTTACCGTCAGTCCGATGTGCCACAAACTGCGGAACTGTCTTGGTATTTGAGTTGTTTTTTCCCTTTTCAAAGATTGACATTAGCCCATTCGTTTAAAGACAAAGCCGACAGGCTGGAAGACGTCAACGCAGGATTGTTTTCCTATCCTATGTTGATGGCTGCCGATATTTTGTTGTATGATGCGGAGTTTGTTCCCGTTGGAAAAGACCAATTACAACTTTTAGAAATTACTCGTGATGTAGCTTCTCGTTTCAATCATCAAATGGGTGAAACTTTTGTAATTCCCGAAGCCATAATCCAAAAAGACAGTATGTTGATTCCGGGAACCAATGGCGGAAAAATGAGCAAATCGGCTAATAATATCATCAATATTTTCTTGGATGACAAAGCCTTGCGCAAACAAGTGATGAGCATCGAAACCGATAGCACGCCACTTGAAGCTCCTAAAAATCCAGATACTTGCAATGCTTTTGCTATTTATTCTTTGTTGGCTACACCAGAACAAATAGAAGTAATGAGAGCAAATTATTTAGGTGGAAATTACGGTTACGGCCACGCTAAACAAGCCTTGTTTGAACTCATTGTAGAAAAATTCAAAACCGAAAGAGAGAAATACAATTACTATATGAACAATCTCGCCGAAGTAGATACTTTATTGAAAACTGGTGCCGAAAAAGCTACGGTTGTCGCTAAAGGTGTTTTGGCAAGAGTGAGAGAAAAATTGGGGTTTGAAGTAATATAAAATCAATTATTTATTAAAAAATTGCTATTACAATTGCATTCTATTTGTAAAACACCACTCTATTTGTCACGCTGGAAGCGTCTCTTAATAGAATAACTAAAACAAATTATTTAAAAAATTCCAATCTGGATTAATAGTATTAATTAATATTTCTTTTTTATCTCGTTTCAAATCTTTAATTTCTTTCTCACGAGCAATAGCAAGCTGTATCCAAGTAAAATGTTCATAATAAAGTAAAAATTCAACATTATATCGTGAAGTAAAACTTTTTGGATTTATCTTTTCTTTATGCTCCTGCAAGCGTCGTTTTAGGTCATTTGTGACACCTGTATATAGCACTGTTTTATTTTTGTTAGTCAGGATGTAAACATAAAAGTTGTAAATACCTTCTGTGTATTCTATCATAATAATTCTCTTAAAGTCTATTGTTGTTGCTCTCATAAATTTGAGACGCTTCCAGCGTGACAAACTAAGTAGAGCGTGTTTGTTGCCAATCAATACTGTCCCAACTTGTTTTTTCTTGCTATGTATCACGCTGAAAGCGTCTCAACACCTATTTTTTCATTCGTTTATATCGCCTCAAACAATTTACCCGGCAAAGGTCGAATCACGCCTTTGAGTTCCATATTCAGCAACATTCCCGAGATTTTATAAATGGGAAAATCACAACGCAAGGCGATAATATCCATCAATTCTTTTCCGTTTTTTAGGAGGTAATCATAGACTTTTTGTTCGTCATTTTCGAGTGTGACAAAGAGCTGTTTTTGAACGGGCTTTGCTTTGCTTTCGATATCCCAATTCAAGATATAAACCAAATCAGCTGCACTGGAAAGCAGATTTGCTTTTTGGGTTTTAATCAAATTATTGCAACCTTGACTGTATTTGTCGGTTGTTCTTCCAGGAACTGCAAAAACATCGCGGTTGTAATCATTGGCGATATTTGCCGTAATCAAGGAACCTCCCCTGTCGGCAGATTCAATAACAATCGTGGCTTCGGAAATTCCTGCGACGATACGGTTTCTGCGAACAAAATTTTCTTTTTCTGGATTGGATGAGCTCCAAAATTCGGTCATAAAACCGCCGTTTTGTTCAACTTTAGCAACATATTTCTTGTGGGTTTTGGGGTAAATTTGGTTCAAGCCGTGGGCGACGACACCAATCGTTTGCAAATCGTGTTCCATCGCCAATTGATGTGCAAAAATATCAACTCCATAAGCAAAACCACTTATAATTACCGGATCAAGCGGCGCCAAATCTTCAATCAATTTTCGGCAAAACTCCATTCCGTAGGACGTGATTTGTCGCGTTCCCACAATGCTGATGATTTTTTTGTTTTTCAAGTCAATATTTCCTGATGTAAACAATAAAACGGGGCCATCGATACAATGTTTCAATCGATCTGGATAATTTTCGTCTTGAAAATAGGCAACCTTGATTTCGTTTGATTTTATGAATTGAAGTTCCTGTTCCGCTTTTTCAAAAACGGTTTTGTCTTTTATATTTTTTAATAAAACTGATCCAATTCCATCAATATTAGCTAGTTGTGACGTTTTAGTTTTAAAAACTTCGGTTGCATTTCCACAATGTGTAATCAATTTTTTTGCCACAATGTCGCCTACACCTTCTACTTGTTGCAATGCCAATAAATGAACTAAATCCTGGTCTGTCATACTAATCGTTTGAGGTTGAAATGTATAAAAAATTAGGCGAATTGTTAATAAAAATTGTGAATAAAATTTTGATAGCTTTAATCAATGAATAACTTTGTATCTATGAATATCGAATCTTACATCTCGCAACTTTTGTACCGTTACCAATGTGTAACCGTTCCGGGTTTTGGAGCTTTTTTGACTGAAATCCAGTCGGCTCAATTAATTGAAAGTTCCCATTCTTTTTTTCCTCCAAAAAAAGTGATTTCTTTCAATGCTCATCTGAAAAACAATGATGGTTTATTGGCCAATCATATTGCCCAAGCCGAAAAAACTTCTTATGAATATGCTGTTAGCGCCATTCAATACGAGGTTCACAACTGGAAAAAAGCACTTCAGGAAAACGGATTGTTCTCCATAAAAAACGTGGGGAATTTTTCACTTAACTCCGATAATAATTTAATTTTCACTCCAAATGACCAAACCAATTATTTGACTAATTCTTTTGGTTTGAGTGCTTTTGTTTCGCCAGTTGTCAAAAGAGAACTATTCGAACAAAAAATCGAAGCTCTTGAGGAAAATATTGAAGAAAATGAAGTAATTGAATTTATCCCAGAAAGAAGAAGAAATAGTGCTTATTTGAAATATGCCGCCATTTTTGTTCTTGGATTAGGTATTACAGGAGCCCTTGGATACCCTGTTTATCAAGACCATATTGCTCAAGAAACGATTATTGTTGAAAAATCTGTTCAAAAACAAGTTCAGAATAAAATTCAAGAAGCTACTTTTTTTATCGAAACGCCTATCCCTGCCGTGACGCTTACAGTGAAAGAGGAAAAAATGTCTTATCATATTATGGCCGACGCGTTTAGAAAAGAAGAAAATGCCCAAAGAAAATTTGAGCAATTATCAAATCAAGGATTTAAAGCACGCAGAATTCCGCAAAATAAGTACGGATTATATCCTGTTCTTTATGGAAGTTATGCCACTTTTGCCGAAGCCGAAAAAGCCAAACAAGAAATTCAAAATACAATAAATCCTGATGCTTGGGTTCTGGTAGAATCACTATAATTTAAAAACCTATTCTTAAACGAATAGGTTTTTTTTGCTTTTCCATTAAATTTGACAACTTTCAAAAAGTTGTCAAATATTAAAATTAGCCTAGTTCAAACTCGCTTTGAACATTTTCAATTCGTCCCATGTGAATTTATCACCATATTGTTCCTTCAAACCATTTAGCGTTTCTTCATTGTAGCCTTTGAACGCTTTTCCCAATTCCAATAATTTATCTTCAGGTAAAACATCCGTAATCGAAATGGTTCGTGATTCAATTAGTTTGGCAATATGTGTTCCAATTGTTTGTGAAGAAAGTTTTCTAATAGCGGCAATTTCTTTTATGGTGTTCTTTTCTAACCACAATTCATAGGTTTCCTCAACTGTGGATTTTTTGAGTTCTTTCGTTTCTTTTTTCTTTTTAGTGTAGCGTTCTAAATCAACTTCATCTTCAATTAAGGTAACATTGACTTCCCTAAATTGATTTTGAATAACCTCCGTTTTGTGACTGATGTATTTTTTGATAACATCGGACGTTAATTTTTCCTTTGAAATCGTTTCTCCGGATACCACGGTTTCTATCAATAATTTGGCTTTCATCAATCGCAAAACAGCCTTGGTTTGCAGCTCTTCCAAAACCATTAATTCATCATAAAAAGCTTTGGCTTTCTTGAGGCGTTTGACTTCTTCCACTTTCCAAAGAATTTCAAAAACCAAGTCGTCCATTGGTTTGATGAAATAATTGTAGGCCGCTTGGAACCGCTCCGAAACATGATTCAAATCGACTGTTTCAGTGTTGAAAATTTTATTCAATTGCACAATGAATTTTTGGGATGGATCCAAAAGCCTGTCGATAGCTTCCAATTGTTTTGCTGCCCAATTGGCTTGCTTGGATTTTGCTGAACTTTCGGAATTATCAGAATAACTGAACTTATGGTTGCGCCATTCTTGTGCCAAATCTACCCAATCGAAACTGTTAATCAAATAGTTATGGATAAAATTTTTGGTTTCAAAATGCAAAGCGGTTTTCAGCAATTCTTCCGAAGCTTTGTTCAACGAATAATCCATCACATCCTGATCGTTCGAAATACCGTTCATTCGAAGCGGAGAAAGCAAAATTAAGCCGTTTAATGAGCGTAAACGCGACAACGCAACGTATGCTTGTCCTGGAAGAAAAACTTGCGAAACATCAAGTGCAGCTTTGTCAAAAGTAAGTCCTTGACTTTTATGAACTGTAATCGCCCAAGCCAATTTTATGGGATAATGAACAAACGTTCCTAAAACTTCTTCCTCGATTTCCTTGGTCAATTCATCCACTTTGTAACGAATGTTTTGCCATTCGTATTTTTCGACTTCAATGGTTTTATTTTCATCAGGAAAATGAACGAGGATTTCCTGACTTGATAGTGATTTTATAATCCCCATTTTGCCGTTGAAATATTTTTTGTCGAAGGATAAATCATTTTTTACAAACATAACTTGCGCTCCAACTTTAAGCTTTAAATTTTCTT
Organism: Flavobacterium psychrophilum; assembly: GCA_945897545.1. Lineage (GTDB taxonomy): Bacteria > Bacteroidota > Bacteroidia > Flavobacteriales > Flavobacteriaceae > Flavobacterium > Flavobacterium psychrophilum_L. Next base: position 33,892 of record CAMDGJ010000001.1, on the reverse strand, counting down.
CGACAGGATATATTTTGTCTGGAAAATCATCTACTATTTGGGGTTTGTAGATTACTAATTTTCCTTCCAAATCTTCTAACGCTTGGGTATTCATTGTATCTGCTTTGGCATTATGCGTTGTCAAAGTAATGTATCCTTTATTGGCTTTCAAATCGAAATTTGGGTTTACATACTGATTCAAGTTTTGAATGTCTTCCGGAGAAATTTGATTGTTTCTCAAATTATTCAAAATCGAAATAAAAACATCATCAGTTTGACGAAAAATCTTTGACAATTCAATATATAAAGGCGGATTTTGTTGTATTACGTGCGAATGAAAAAAGAATTTTCCTTTGTAATACGATTTCAAAGTGCGCCATTCCTCGTCTCGAATTACGGGCGGCAATTGCAACAAATCGCCAATATACAATACTTGAACTCCTCCAAAAGGAGTGCTTTTTTTCCGAACGGTTTGCATCATAAAATCGATTGCGTCTAGCAAATCCGCACGAAGCATACTCACTTCGTCAATAATCAGCAATTCCATATTTCGAATAACTGATTTTTTTAAACCACTCATTTTAAAATGTCTGCGCAAAGTGGACTTAGTTTCAAACTTGGCATTTTCCGAAAAATGGGGAGATGAATTATCTGGAATAAATCCACCAAAAGGTAACTGAAACATGGAATGGATGGTCACTCCGCCAGCATTTAAAGCGGCAATTCCAGTTGGAGCAACAACTACACAGTTTTTATGTGTAGTTTCAATAATTTCGCGCAGCAGCGTCGTTTTTCCTGTTCCCGCTTTTCCCGTAAGGAAAATAGAGCGATGCGTTTGATTGATAAATCTCAAGGTATAAACAGCGGCTTCGGAAATAGTTTGCATAAGGCATTTAAATTAAAAGCTAAAATATTGTTTTAATGTTGATATAACAAAAAATGTCACGCAATTGCGTGACATTTACTATTCTGATTTTACTATATTATTTTTTAACTTCTTGTTTGGTTAAAGGAGATTTGTATTTGTCGTTCAATAATTTAAGAATATCTTTTGTAATATCTAATTTATCTTCGGCATATAAAATACTCGCATTAGAATCACCTGTGCCATAAATATAAGTAAAACCCTTTTCTTTTCCGTAAGCTTTTATCGTTCTTTTTACGCCAGCAACTAAACTGTCCATTTCTGATCCGCCTTCTTGCTGTAATTGTTGAGAAAGTGCTTTTTGCGCTTGGCCAAGTTGCTGCTCTCTTCGTTGCAACTCAGCACCTCTTTGTTGAGCCCAAGCTTGACCATTTGCTTGCGCTTGAGCTTGAAAGTTTGAAGCTTCTTGTTTGAATCTATCAATCTCAGCTTGAAGCTGTCTTCCTTTTTCTTCTCCTTTGGCTTTGTATTTAGCATCAAGATCTTTTGTTCCCATATATTCTTTCATTAAAACTGAAGTATCTACATAAGCAGTTTTTACTTCTTTAACTTCTGCTGCTTTATTGCAAGCAACAATTGAAATTGCAAGTGCAATAATTACTAGTATTTTTTTCATTTGAATTTAAATTTTTTCTGATTTTTGAATTGGCAACAAAAATATAAAAAAATAAGCAGCATTAACATAAAGCTCTTAAAATGCGACAATATTTATGGTATAAGTATTTGTTATCGAATTTAATTTTTTAATAATTAATTGTGATTATAAACGTGTTGTTTAGCTCTCAAATAAAGTGTTCTCTGCAAATCTCTATGATGAACACCACAACGCAAGAAAAAGGCGCTTAAAGACATTTAAAATCGATTTTAGTTGTTTTTTAGGATGTAAATATGCGAAGAATACTCAAAATGCTGACTTGCGCTCCAATTCGATTGCAATCCAATAAAAAAAGATTTTATGAAATTCATTTTTCCGGATTTGTATTTTTCGGAAAGTAAACTTACATAAAACGAATCAAATTTCATTGGCAAGACTTTTTCCAACTTTATTTCTTCTTTTTCGAAAAGTAATTTTACGGCCGTTTTCGAAAAATGCCAAAAGTGAATTGGCACGTCAAAAGCCGCCCAAAATTTTCCGTAGTATTTTGCATCAAAAGATTTGAAATTGGGAACAGCAATAATTAAGGTTCCTGTTGGTTTCAACAATCGTTTCAGTTCTTTAATTTGTTTGTCTAAATCTGGAACGTGTTCCAGAACGTGCCACATCGAAATCACATCAAAAGAATGATTTTCTAATTCACTGGTTACTGAAACAAATGAAACTCCTTTACTTTTTGCAATTGCTTTGGCTTTATCACTTGGCTCTACTCCTACTGTTTTCCATCCGCTATTTTTTGCAACTGATAAAAAATCTCCTGTTCCGGCGCCAATATCTAATATTTGTCCTTTGTGCGGTTGAAGTGAATTGATAAGATTAAGCTTGTCTTTTAATGCTATACTTTTTATGAAATGATATAGTTTTTCAAACAACGAACGCTTACTATCTGTGTGCGAAATGTAATCTTCACTTTCGTAATACTTGCCCAAACTTTCTAAACTAGGTTGTGGATGTGTAACTAGCATATCCAAAGTTTCGTCATAATACAAATCGAAAGTTTCTTTAGAAACGGAATAATCTTTTAGGGTCAGAAAATGCTTTTTGTTTGAAATGTCCATTTATTAATTTTATTCTTTTTTAAAATTCTCAATAATACCAGGCTTTCACAAAGTAGTTTCACGTGGAACAAACTCAGTATTCAGTGGTCAGTATTCAGGTAGCAATTGCACTGACCACTGAATACTAAATCCTGAACACTTTCTCAACGTCCCATATAAATCAACAATACCGAAACATCACTTGGTGACACTCCGCTTATTCTTGAAGCTTGTGAAATCGTCACCGGACGAATCTTACTCAATTTCTGTTTTGCTTCAATCGACATTGATTTTATTTTATCATAATCGAAATTCTCGGGAATTTTTACATCTTCTAAACGAGTCAATTTATTAGCATTATTTCTTTCCTTTTCGATATAACCCGAATATTTTACCTGAATTTCGGCCTGTTCCAATATTTCCTGATCCAAATTATTTGCCGCAACATAAGCACCTACTTTTTCGAACTTAATAATATCTTCCAATTCAATCTGTGGACGAGAAAAAACCTTAAACAATTTATCTCCTTGGGTAATTAAAGCAGTATCTTTTGCCTCTAAAATTGGATTAGCTTCAGCCATCGTAACGCTAGTTTCTTTAAAGAACGATACCATTTTTTCGGACTCATTTAATTTATGCTCCATTCGGCGCAGACGTTTTTCCGAAGCTAAACCTATTTCGTACGACATTGGCGTCAACCTAAAATCGGCATTATCTTGACGTAATAAAGTTCTAAATTCAGCACGAGAAGTAAACATTCTATACGGCTCATCGGTTCCTTTCGTAATTAAGTCGTCGATCAAAACTCCTATATACGCTTCGTCTCTTTTTAAAATCATCGGCGCTTTTTCCTGAACTTTTAGCGCAGCATTTATTCCAGCCATTAATCCTTGCGACGCAGCTTCTTCGTATCCAGTAGTGCCATTTATTTGCCCAGCAAAATACAAACCGTCAATTAATTTTGTTTCCAAGGTGTGCTTTAACTGCGTTGGAGGGAAATAATCGTATTCAATAGCGTATCCTGCACGGAAAAATTTAACGTTTTCAAATCCAACAACAGAACGCAACGCTTTAAATTGAATATCCTCTGGAAGTGATGTCGAAAAACCATTTACATAAACCTCGCAGGTATTCCATCCTTCTGGTTCTACAAATAACTGATGTCTTTCTTTGTCTGCAAAACGATTAATCTTATCTTCAATAGAGGGGCAATATCTTGGGCCTAGTGATTGAATTCTTCCATTAAACATTGGAGAACGATCAAAACCTTCTCTCAAAATGTTGTGAACTTCCAAAGAAGTGTAGGTCATATAACAAGATCTTTGATGCGTCAACGGCTTCGTGACATCTGAATAAGAGAATTTATCGGGCTTAACATCCCCTTTTTCTTCATTCATTTTCGAATAATCCAACGAACGGCCGTCAACTCTTGGTGGCGTTCCGGTTTTCATTCTTCCAGCTTGAAAACCAGCGTTGACCAAATCTTCGGTAATTCCGTATGCAGCACTCTCGCCTGCTCTACCTCCGCCAAATTGTTTTTCACCTATGTGAATTAATCCATTCAAAAAAGTTCCATTAGTTAATATAACAGACTTAGATATAATTTCTATACCAAGAGACGTCCGGATCCCTTTGATCTTACCTTTTTCAATAATCAATCCACTGACCATTTCTTGGTAAAAATCAAGATTTGCAGTTCCTTCGAGCATCAAACGCCATTCCTCGGAAAAACGCATTCTGTCACTTTGAACCCTTGGCGACCACATAGCAGGTCCTTTGGACTTATTCAACATCTTGAATTGAATTGCAGTATTGTCTGAAACTATTCCTGAATATCCGCCAAGCGCATCAATCTCCCGAACAATTTGTCCTTTGGCAATTCCTCCCATAGCAGGATTGCAAGACATTTGCGCAATATTTTGCAAGCTCATCGTAACCAACAAGGTTTTTGAACCTAAGTTAGCAGCAGCGGCGGCGGCCTCACAACCAGCGTGACCTGCGCCCACCACAATAACATCATACACTTCTAAAAACATTTGATTTAAGATTTTTTCGACTTCAAACGTACCGCCTAAAATCATTATAATATATTGTTCCACGTGAAACAATAACTATAAAATTAATTGTTAAACCGCTACTGTTCCACCCGAAACATTGCTAGCTTTTCGTCTTCTTTGCTTCTCATCACGAGTTCGTCCTTTTCGGATTTATCTTTATATCCACAATAATGTAAAACACCGTGCACTACAACACGCTTCAATTCTTCATCGAAAGAAACATTATATTCAACAGCATTTTCTTTCACCCTTTCAACTGATATAAAAACATCTCCGTGTATTTCATTGCCGATCGTGTAATCAAAACTAATAATGTCAGTAAGCGTATCGTGACCTAAATGCTCAACGTTTAATTTATGAAGGCACTCATCATCGCAAAAGATGTAGTTTATCTCCCCTTCCTTCTTGTTTTCTGAAGCGATTACTTTTGTAATCCAATTAGAAAACCCCTCTTCATTCTCAAGGAGAAAATCTGTTTCGTAATTAAAATTGATCATTTACTGTTGAAATATTCATGAACTTTTCGATTAAAATTCGCGCGCAAAGGTAAGGATTGTCTATTTAATATTTCAATACTGTTTAAATAATCCAATAATGCTGGAGACAAAGGCTTAGAATGGTTCGCAAACTCCTTTTTATTAGTCTCGGACTGTCGTTTGTTTTCTTGTCCTTGTTGCTGAATCGCATTGTTTAATTTTAATAATTCTTGCTTCACATTGAGGATTTTTTGTAGCGTTTCATTCTTGAAACCCTTGTTTAATAATTGCTTTTCAATTTGTTTCATTTGTTCTAAAGTATTTTGGCCATTACCGCCTATGCCTTGCTTTTCTAATTCCTTTTGTAGTGCGTCACGCAATTGCTTTTGCTCTTTGTACATCTCCATTATAGCTTGTGCATCGCCTTCGCCATCCTCACCGTTTTTTCCTTCAAATCCCGGTTTTTTCCCAAACTCCCCTTTGCCGCCCTCTTTTCCATCTCCCGGTTTTTGCCCCTTTTTCATCCCCTCCTTCATCTTTTCTGCAAGACCCTCTTGCTTTTTTATTATATCAGGCAACTGCATTCCTTTTCCTTCTCCTGGTTTTGGTTTACCCTTTCCTTCACCAGACATCGACATTTGCATATTGCTTAAAATATCAGACAAGAAATCAGCTAATTTATTGGATGAAGAAACGGTATATTGTTGATGTGAAGCTCCTTTTGAGATTTGCGCATCTGCGATAGTTTCTAATGATTTATCCAAATTGTATTGCGCATTACCTATTTCCTTAGTAATATTTTCACCAATTTTTGGATTGCGCAAAGACATTGCAAACAAGCTGTCGTCTATATGTTTGAATTGTAGTTTTAAATCTTGTTGGAGCTTAAGGTTCTTATTAAATGCTGGAGAACCTGTTTTTGAACTTTTAAACTTCGCCATTAAGTCTTCTTGTGAAAATGAAAAAGCCAAAAGGTTGTCCAGAACTTGACGCAGCATTGCTATATCCTCTTCTAATTGCTCCATTTCGCCACCTTCCATACTTTGCTCCATTTTCTGAGACATTTGCTTCATTTTCTTGGCAGCACTTTTTTGCTTTGTTTTGGCAGATGCTTTCTTATCTTTCTGTAATTCCTCCGAAGCTTTTTTTAAATCCTCATCAATGCTTTTTTTCTCTTCCGCATCATTTGGAATATCCACAGGTTTGTTTAGCTCTTTATTTTCTTTGTCTAAATCTTGTAAATCTTCTTGAATCTTGTCGAATTCCTTGTTAATTTCATTTTGGTTTTTACTATTATTTTCCTTGTCTTTGTTTGCCAAATCGTCTTGCTTTTGAGAAAGTTTATCGAGTTTGTCTTTTAGCTGTTCTGCTTTTTTCTGCACATAATATTTCTTAGTCAGTTCTACTAATTGTTCTAAACTCTTGGATTGATTTTTTGCGATTTGTTTGAACTTATCCATTTTTTCCATCAAATCTTCTTGCTGGATTTTATCATTTAATGATTTGAGTTCATGCAATAATTTTCTATTTTTCTCTAAATCTTTGTCCACATTGTCCAATCGCTTTTGCAACTCCTCCTTGAACTCGTCTTTTTTATCGGTTCTAGATTTGTCAATATTATCTTTCATTTTTTCGGCAAAATCTTTCATCATTTTATCCTGCTCATTTTGACGTTTGATAAAATCATTGATTTTTTGTTGGTCTTTAAATTCGAGATTGTCTTTTTGCCTTCCTGATTTTTGCAATTTATCCATCTCTGAAATCTGCTTGTCTTGATTCTTTAATGATTTTTCTAAGCTATTGATGTTATTATTTTGTTGTCGCAAATCTTGATCTTCCTTCTCTTCATCAGTGGTAATTCGATTTGAAAAAACGGAAGATTTAGAGCTCTTGAAATTATGAAGTGCATCATTGTCGAAAACCTCAAAATAATATTCATACGAAACTCCTTGCTCCACCGGAAGTGAACTTGGAAAAGAGAAGATAAACTGATCGGACAAATTTGCTTTCACCGCAATTGTTCCACGCTTGGAAGATCCTGGTTCATTTTTAGGATAATAAACCACCTGAAGTTTAGATAAGCCGAAATCATCGGAGATTTGACCTAAAATATAGTTTTCATCAATTTTTAGACTATCAGGAGCCTTATTTACGCTAATGGTCGGAAATTGATCTTTGATTACTGAAATCTGATAGTTCAATTTCTCATAATTTTTTACTTTAGTATTGGAAGTAAATATTTGATATTCTGTGTTTTGAAAAATTTGTTTTGATAAAATAAAAGCGCTTCCGGATCTAGAAAATGGAAAATATGAAATTTTATAATTCCACACAACATTTTGAGTTGCTAACGCTCTGATTTTCCAAGTAACACTCGTTCCCTCTGGAATAATGGCATTTCCGTTACCTTTTATAATTTCAGGTTTTTTCTTCAAATACAACGGAAAATTCAAAAGCATTTCAAAATTCGCAATCGCCGGAACAGCAATTACATCCAATTCGTAATCTGGCGAAGAGACGGTGTTTGCTTCCAAGTGAAATGAAACGTTTGAAGCTAGTTTTTCGAATTTATATTGAAACTCTCCCGCTCTATTTGTTTCCATAAAATAACTTTCGTCACCAATGAAAATTATTACATTTTCAGGAACTACTTTTCCTTCAGTTTTAAAGCGAATAATGAAATCCTTATTTTGTTCGGCCTGCAAACTCGTATTCAAAAGCACAAATTGAAATGGCGCCGGCGGCAAAAACTGATCTCGATAATGTACCACTCTATTCAAACTTTGAGAAAGTATTTTGCTGTTTCCAGAAACATAAAAGAAAGCAAAAAACAAAATAGGCAGCATCGCTAAAGGCAAATATTTGCGATTCGCATTAAAATTAACAGCATTCCCAAAGGAAATTGGCTGAAGGGAATTGGCTTTTTGTTCTATCGAAGCCAACAACAATTCTGATTGATTTTCGTCGTTCGACAATTGAAGGAAGTTCGTCAGTTTGTCATTTACTTCCGTGAAATGATTTCCAATAATCGCAGAAGCTTCTGTATAATCTATTCCTTTTTGGAGTTTGAACAATTTGAATAGGGGAAACAAAATAAATCGGAAAAAAAGGAAAATTTCTACACCAATGAAGCACAGAAATAAGACTGCCCTTGCCATAGGTCTAAGCCAAAGAAAATATTCAACAAATAGCGTAAATAAGAAATACGACAATCCCAAACCAACGAAGAAAATAAATCCCCGCAGTAATTCGTTCATGTAAAACTTTTTGATGAAAAGTTCCAGCTTTTGATAAATAGAATCTGTTTGTTCCAAAATGTATTAATTGACTTTATAACCGCTAAAAGTAACCATTTTTAGATTTAGTCAATGTTAAAAATACAATAAAGGTAATTTCATAAACTATTTTTCTAAAAACTTCCCACTTCCCACTTCTGACTTCTAACTTCTAATTATCTTTGCGCCATACTTCGACAAGCTCAGTGTTGATGTGAACTAAATTAATCAATTAAAAATGTCAAAGCAAGTTCGGGTGCGTTTTGCACCAAGTCCAACGGGACCTTTACATATTGGCGGTGTTCGTACTGCCCTATTCAATTATTTGTTTGCCAAAAAGAACAATGGCGTTTTCTTTCTACGAATTGAAGACACGGATCAAAATCGTTTTGTTCCTGGCGCCGAAGAATATATTATAGAAGCCTTGGAATGGTTGGGAATTGCTCCTGATGAAACTATTGGGAAAAACGAAAAATTTGGTCCTTATAAACAATCCGAAAGAAAGCATTTGTACAAAAAATATGCTGATGAATTAATCAATTATGGTAATGCGTATTATGCTTTTGATACTGCCGAATCGCTAGATTTTCATAGAAAACAACACGAAGAACAAGGGAAAACTTTTATTTACAACTGGCACAATAGAGAAAAACTAGACACTTCGTTGGTAATTTCTGCAGAAGAAACTGCTAAAAGAATAGCTGCTGGCGAAGATTACGTGATTCGTTTTAAAACACCGCTTGACGAAACTTTACTTTTGCAAGACATTATTCGCGGCGAAGTAAAATTTGAAACTAATCTTCTTGACGACAAGGTACTATTCAAAAGTGATGGAATGCCAACGTATCATTTGGCTAACATTGTCGATGATCATTTAATGGAAACTTCGCACGTGATTCGTGGTGAAGAATGGTTGCCATCAATGCCGTTGCACGTTTTGTTGTATAGAGCATTTGGCTGGGAAGCTCCACAATTTGCTCATTTGCCTCTGATTATGAAACCTGTTGGAAACGGAAAGTTGTCAAAACGCGATGGAGATAAAATGGGTTTTCCGGTATTTCCCTTGGCATGGACGGATGCATCCAGCAACACAACATCGGCAGGTTATAGAGAAAAAGGTTTTTTTCCAGAAGCTGTGGTGAACTTCCTAGCTTTACTGGGATGGAATGACGGAACGGAACAAGAGTTGTTTTCTTTAGATGAATTAATCGAAAAATTTGATTTGAATAGAGTTCACAAATCAGGAGCTAAATTTGATCCTGATAAAAATAAATGGTTTAATCACCATTATTTAATGCTACAATCAGATGAAAGTTTGGCTAAGCTGTTTACAAAAGATTCCTCCTTCGTCGGACACGAGAGCATTGCTCGAACTGGCGAAGCAATGACAAATAAACACGAATTTTCCTTTACAGAAATGACAAAGATTGTGTGTTCAATTAAAGAACGAGCTCATTTTGTTTCAGAATTCTGGGAATTGAGCGATTTCTTTTTTGTGGCTCCAACGTCTTATGACGAAAAAGCAAGAAAGAATTGGAAGGATGAAACGCCTGCTTTGATGCAAGAATTGATTTCGGTTCTAAGCAAAATAACAGATTTTACTTCTCTAAATATCGAAACCATCGTGAAAGACTGGATGACAAAAAATGAAATTGGAATGGGAAAAGTAATGCAACCTTTCCGATTGAGTATAGTTGGTGCTTTGAAAGGCCCAAATTTATTTGACATCGTGGAACTCATTGCAAAAGAGGAAACAATTAAGAGGATTGAGAAAGCAATAGCTATTTTATAAAAACAGTTCTGAGTTTTTAAAGCTTCCAGTATTAAAAAGGCTGGAAGCTTTTTAATATAAAATTGTTTTTAGTTTTATAAATAATCAAATTACCATTCAAAATTCCTAGATTACCTTTAAAATTCACTCCTAAATTTTTTGTTGTTTAAATTCCCAAGCATATTATTTGCACCATATTGGAAAGAAACATTCAGTCGAAAGCGGCGAACTCCGGCAGTAATTCCTATCATTGGATAAAAATTAAATTGAGAAATAGCCACAATGTCTTTGGCTAATAAAGTCGTTCCAGTAATGATATTGTTTTCATCGTTATAGTGTAATTTAAGTTTGCCGTTGACTTGAACTAATGGTCCAAACTCAAGGCTCAAATGGTTTTCAACAATTCTATAACTAAGCATTAAAGAGATTTGGGCAGAAGGTAATTTATAATTTGTGTTTTCAGGTTATAAAACCGCTGTTTATGGTAACCGAAAAATTATTCTCGCTGAGCTGAATCGAATAAACCATATTATAATTATTATAGTAATTTCCTCTCATTGAAAAGCCTCCGTTCCAACCCGATCCTGGTTATGTTTGAAAATCATTTGTATTCAGCGTAAACTGATTTACACCAAAACTGACTCCAATTCTATTCGAATCCCTATAATCATACTGTACAAAACCAGGTGTGGAAATTAGAAGCAAAATATAATCTTTTCATAAAACTGGATTTAAACCACGGAAAACCTAAAGTTTTTTTGTAATTTAACAGTAAATTTTTTAACTAAATTATACTTCTTATGGACATGACATTGATTATTATTATTGTTTTCGGGTTATTTATTTTTCTTTCCTCTTTTTTTACGGTTAAGCAACAAACCTCTGTTGTTATTGAGCGTTTTGGTAAATTTTTAAGTATTAGGCAGTCTGGGCTTCAACTCAAAATTCCGCTGATAGATAGAATTGCGGGTAGGGTAAATTTAAAAATCCAACAATTAGACGTTATCATCGAAACTAAAACTAAAGACAACGTATTTGTGAAACTAAAAGTTTCCGTTCAGTTTATGGTGATAAAAGAGACCGTTTATGATGCTTTTTACAAATTAGAATATCCACATGACCAGATCACCTCTTATGTGTTTGATGTAGTTCGTGCCGAAGTTCCAAAACTAAAACTAGATGATGTTTTTGAAAGAAAAGACGACATTGCTATTGCGGTAAAAAGAGAATTAAACGAAGCAATGACCACTTATGGTTATACAATTATAAACACATTGGTTACCGATATTGATCCTGATATTCAAGTGAAAAATGCCATGAACAGAATTAATGCAGCCGATAGAGAAAAAACGGTAGCTGAATTTGAAGCAGAAGCATCAAGAATTAGAATTGTAGCTAAAGCCAAAGCAGAAGCCGAAAGCAAGCGTTTGCAAGGACAAGGAATCGCCGATCAAAGACGCGAAATTGCCCGTGGATTAGTTGAAAGTGTCGATGTATTGAACAAAGTAGGGATTAATTCGCAAGAAGCATCGGCGTTGATTGTAGTAACGCAACATTATGATACTTTGCAGGCTATTGGAGCAGACGCCAACTCCAATTTAATTTTATTGCCAAATTCACCTCAAGCGGGAAGCGATATGCTTAACAATATGGTGGCATCGTTTTCTGCTTCGAACCAAGTGGGCGAAATGATGAAAAAATCGAAAAGGTTAAAACCAAAAACGGACCATCATGCGACGGGTCAAAATCAGGGGCCACAAGAACCAGAAACACCACATTTACCGGAAACGGAATTATAAATAACACAAAGAAAAAGAGGCTTAATTGCCTCTTTTTCTTTTTTTAAACCAATTATTTATCAATGGAATAACTATCTTGAGAATCATTCCAGATGAATTAGAGAGAATCGATTTGTAATCCCCAAAAATTCCTTTTATTAAGTTTTCTGGCCAAAGACTCTCTTTTGTTTTTTCAATATCTAAAACTATTCGTTTAAGATTGAGTTCTCTCTCCACTTTAAGAATTTCCAGTTCTAACTCAATTTGAGCATAGGACGAATATTTTTTAGTTTCCATAATTTAGTCGTTAAAAAAGATTTCTGAAAATTTCTCCAAAATTGGTCCTTCAACAACTTTATCCTTAATTAAAAAAAATAGTCCAATAAAAACTAAATAAAATCCCCCGACGATTAGAAATCCCAATGGATAACTATCTATGGCTTCCCCGATTGCAAAAGCTCCGGCGACAGAACAAAATAATAAAACCATTGACATAAACAATGCAATTACTGTGAATTTCAATATCATCGTGGTCGATTTCATAGCCACTTTGAAACCCCAAAGCTTATAATAAGCCACGCTGTTTTCGATATATTCCTTTGCTTGTTTTTGGATGTCTTCGGTGTTTTCTTTTAGTTCTTCAAAAGCCATAAATTAGTATTTAGAGAATTTAATTTTCGTGATTAGCCAATTGCTTTTTTTGAAGTTTGCCGTTTTGTTCTTTCAAATCGGCCAACTTAGTTTCTAAAAAAGAAATAACGTCTTCGGTTTTATAACTCATATCGGAAACCATTTCTTCATAGGTTGCTTCTAAATCGTGTTTTGATCCCTCAAACTTTTTTCTCAATTGATGTGTTACATCTTCAAATTTATGTTTTAAATTATTTTTCACATCATCAAAACCATATTTAATTTTTTCTCTGGTTTTTGAACCTTTGTCCGGAGCAAATAATATTCCTACTCCTGCTCCAATCGATGCACCTAATAAAAGTGCCAATACTGAATTTTTGTTATTTGACATCGTTTTTAGAATTTAAATTAATAATACCTAAAGTTACAAACTTTATTAACGCTGAAATGTTAACAAGGCGTTAAAGTGAATTAAATTAGACTCAAAAACTCAAATAAGCCGCCGTATTATTAAGAACTTTTTAGTAACCACAAAACACCTGTAAAACTTGAAAAACTGCTTTAAAAAGCATTTATGTAAGCCGTTTTTGATTGGTAAATCCTATAACAAAAAGAATATTTATAGAAATTCCCAATAATTAAAAAATCGCATTGTTAATGCGATTTTTATTGTCAAAAACTATACTTATAATACGTTTAGCAATTCCAAGACTTTTTCGTTTTTTTCATTGGCTTTCAAATCGGAAAGTTGCTTTTTGAAATCCTTCAAATTATCTAAATCTTTTTTCAAATTTTGAATGGCAAAAAACCGAACTGCTGCTAATTGACTTTTCAAGGACATCGAATATAATTTTATCAAAGGTTCTTGTTCGATGTTTTTTGCCGAAGCTTTATCCGAATATTTCAAAATCAAATTTGAGAACAATAACGAATTGTTGTCATTTTTGATATTTTTGATAACAGTCTGGGTAATCAAACTATAGTTATCAATACTCTTAATATTTTCAATAATTGGTTTCAAAAGAATTTCTGCAGCATTTTCATCTTTTTCTTTGACATATTTATTGATTTCCTTTTGAGTATTCATCAATAAATTTTCTTCTTTTTTCCCTTTTTCTTCCCAAGCATCCTTCAGCCCAACGGTTTTGTTGAAAACCAATTTTGACGCTGTTGAATCTTTATCCACATTGAAATAACCCAAACGTTGAAACTGGAATTTTTCATCTGCTTTAACATCATAAAGACTTGGTTCCACAAAACCTTTATTAATTTGCAAAGAATTTTGATTCATAAAATCTAAGAAATATTTCTCTTTGTGACTATCCGGTGCTTCGTCAATAAAAAGACGGTCGTACAAACGAACTTCGGCTTCAATGGCGTGTTTAATGGAAACCCAATGCAAGGTTCCCGCCACTTTTCTTTGACTGGCTTCGCTCCCGCTTCCTGAACGAGATTCTTGGTCATAAGTAACGTGAATTTCAGTGATATTTCCAGCTGCATCTTTTACAACACTTTCGCCTTTAATAATATAAGCGTTTTTCAATCGCACTTCTCTTCCTATTGATAAACGGAAAAATTTGGCTGGAGCTTCTTCTAAAAAATCTTCTCTTTCGATGTATAATTCTTTGGAGAATGGCACTTTTCTGAAACCGGCTTCGTCATCTTCTTGATTATTTTCTGCGTCCAAAAGTTCTTCTTTTCCTTCAGGATAATTGGTAATGATTACTTTTATCGGATCTAAAACTGCCATAACTCTTGGTGCCGTTTTGTTTAAATCTTCACGCAAACAAAACTCCAAAAGCGAAACATCAATCACGTTTTCTCTTTTGGCAACTCCAATAACATCACAAAATTTCCGAATGGAATTGGCCGTATACCCTCTTCTTCGCAAACCTGAAATTGTGGGAATTCTTGGATCGTCCCAACCATTTACTATATTTTCCTGAACCAATTGCAGGAGTTTTCGCTTGCTCATTACAGTATAGCTCAAGTTCAAACGAGCAAATTCGTATTGGGTTGGTTTCACCTTTTTATCATCATAAATTTGTTCTAAAAACCAATTGTACAATTCTCTGTGCATCACAAATTCCAAGGTGCAAATAGAATGCGAGATTTGCTCGATAAAATCGCTTTCGCCGTGAGCGAAGTCATACATTGGATAAATTTTCCAATCGTTTCCTGTTCGGTGATGATGACGATGTAATATTCTGTACATCAACGGATCGCGCATCAACATATTAGTCGAAGCCATATCAATTTTGGCTCTCAAAACGTGGCTTCCTTCCGGGAAATCACCGTTTTTCATTCCTTGGAACAACGTCAAATTATCTTCAACAGAACGATTTCTAAAAGGACCATTAATTCCTGGTTGCGTTGGAGTTCCTTTTTGAGTTGCCATATCCTCAGAAGATTGACTGTCAACATAAGCTTTTCCTTTCTGAATCATAAGAACGGCCCAATCGTAAAGTTGCTGGAAATAATCAGAAGCAAAACGCTCCTCGGCCCATTTGAAACCCAACCAATGCAAATCATCTTTGATAGCGTCTACATATTCTTGCTCTTCTTTAGCGGGATTTGTATCGTCAAAACGCAAATTTACTGGCGCATTGTATTTTAGACCCAAACCAAAATTCAAGCAAATGGATTTGGCGTGGCCAATGTGTAAATACCCATTAGGTTCTGGAGGGAAACGAAAACGTAATTTATCTTGGGGAAAACCACCTTCTAAAGTGTCTTCTATGATTTGTTCTATAAAATGAAGTGATTTCTCTTCGGTTGACATAATTTTGTTTAATTTTAGCAAAGATAAATAAATGTTAGGTATTTGGTTAGTCGTTAATTTGGTAATTTGATAAATGGTAGCTAAAAATCTAATGTTTAATTGATATTATCGAATAACCAAATCCACAAATAAACTCAAAATGGGAATTATAAAACTAAAAAACATCCGTACTTACTCGTATCACGGTTGTTTAATCGAAGAAGGAAAAATAGGCTCTGATTACGCTGTTGATTTAGAAGTAAAAACTGATTTGCGGCAATCATCAATTTCAGATAAACTGGAAGACACTGTAGATTATGTACTTTTGAACCGCATTGTCGAAGAAGAAATGGCTATTCGTTCCAATCTTTTAGAACAGGTTGCACACCGAATTATCAAAAGAATCTTTGACGAAGTGGCTGCTATTTCAAGAATTACGTTGGGTGTTTCTAAACTAAATCCTCCTATTGGCGGTGATGTAGAAGCCGTTACGATTGAAATGGAAGAATACAGAACTTAAGATTTAAGTCCCGAGGCTCCAGGAGCAGATTTAAGGTTGCAGATAGCAGAAATCAAAAATCAAAAAATTTTAAACATTACACTTTAAACTTTTAAACTTTTACTTATATTTGCACACCAATAAATAATTGGCGTCGTGGCCGAGCGGCTAGGCTGGGCTCTGCAAAAGCTCCTACTCCGGTTCGAATCCGGACGATGCCTCAAGAAGAGATACAGAAATGTGTCTCTTTTTTTTGTACAAATTTTTAGAAAAAATTAAGTAAAGTTGTGGTTCGAATCCATCCCGAAGGCTTTCGGGAGATGCTTCTAAAACCTTCAAGGAAACTTGAGGGTTTTTTTGTGAGTAATTTTTAGGAAAAATTAAATGAAGGCAAAGGGACTATTTTCTGTTTCTTACAAAGTCAAAAATTGCTCCAACACCAGCTCCTATAGCTAATCCCATTGCCATAGAAATAGATGTATTTCGTGAATAATTGCCATAAAGTACTCCAAATAAGAGTCCGAGTGCGGCTCCGACACCAACACCGTTTCCTGAATTCCATTTTTTTTCTGTCATAATTAAAGTTTTGGTTATATCTTTTTTTAAGTCTGTTTGATAGTTTCCGCGTCTGCTTATACAATGACTTTAACTCATAAGTATATGTTTGTTTGATGTAATTTTTATAACACCTACTCATCAATCCTTTCCATAACATCTTTTTTAACATCTGGAAACCAACCTTGTGTTATTAAAACCACCCCAAAAATTATTAAAACAATACTGATTCCTTTTTTAATTTTTAGAATATTTTTTGGGGTCATTTTATTTTTTAACTGCTTGGCTAATACGATTTTGATACAATCAACCAATAAATACGTTACAATTACAGAAACAAAAAAGGTAAACATTCTGGAGTTTTGCATTTCTAATTTTGGTCCAACCGAAATAATTAAAGCCAACCAAAAACCTAAAACTCCAATGTTGATAATGTTCAGGAAAAAGCCTGTTATGAATAAACCTAAATAATCTTTTTTGATAATTTCATTGTCTATTTTATGCGTATCAACCTTTTTTTCTTTGTATAATCCTATATACGAAATAACGCCATAAGCCAGCATCAAGATTCCTCCAAACATAAAAAGTGCGGAATTATCTTTAATACTAGTTATCAATCGATAACTACCAATATATGCAATTGTGATAAAAACTATATCCCCTAAAACAACTCCTAAATCAAAGACTAAAGCGGCTCTAAATCCTTTTATAATACTAGTTTCTAGTATTATAAAAAAAACGGGGCCAATCATAAAACTTAAAAATATTCCCCACGGAATACTAGATAAAATATCATTTATCATTAAAAAATATAATAATTTGTTAGTTAAAAAGGATTTACAGCTACAATCAATTTGGGAAAATTATTTTTTGATAATGGTTCCACCAGCAAAGGTTTCTTCTTTAATTTCTTTTGGATTTCCATAAATAGTAATCGCTCCTCCTGCTTTTACTTTTGCATCTACAAGTGTGCTTGCATTTACTTCGGCGCTTCCACCTGCTGAAATACTTACCATTGTTTGTGCTGTTTCAAAGTCTTTTGCGTAAAAAATTCCACCTGAATTTATGGTCGTTTTTTGGGTAACTGCTTTGCCATATAATTTAATTATTCCTCCAGAAGAGAGCTTAGCTGTTGTGTTTTCGACATCAAGTTCGATATCAATTTTTGCTCCTTCTTGAGAGGATACATCTATTGTGGTTTGTTTAAAAATATCTTTAGAGCTTACTACACTTCCTTCGTTTGCATCGATACTTTTAATATTTTTAAAGAATAAAGTTACTTTGGTATCGTCACCTGATAACATTTTTGTTAATCTCATTCTAATTTTTAGAACTCCATTTTTATTGACTGCTTCAAAACTACTTTCATTTTCACCTGTTACAACTACTTTATTTTCAGTTGATTGAACTAAATTTACATTCAACTGATCGAACACTTTTAACTCATCGAAATTATCTAATTTGATGGTGGTTTGACCAAAGTTTAATTGTGCAAAGATCACAAAAGCGATTAAAATTATCTTTTTCATTTTTTTTAAATTTAAATATTTAACAAAAAAACCATTTATTCGTTCCTTCTTATAAAATTAAAATCTAATTGTTTTTTAACTAAATCGGCGTTTTTTACTTTAACGTAAATCTCGTCGCCTAATTGTAACAGAGCCTTTGTCGTTGCGCCAACCAAGGCATATTGTTTTTCGTCGAAGGTATAATAATCATCTTTTATTTCCCTGATTCTAACCATTCCTTCACACTTATTTTCGATAATTTCAACAAAAATTCCCCATTCGGTTACACCAGAAATTACGCCAATAAACTCTTGATCCATATGATCTTTCATATACTTTATCTGCATGTATTTTACAGAATCACGTTCAGCTTTAGTGGCTAAACCTTCCATTTGTGAGCAATGCAAACATTTGGTTTCGTATAATTCTTGGTTTGCCGATTTTCCAGCATCTAAATAAAATTGCAATAAGCGATGCACCATAACGTCTGGATAACGACGAATTGGTGAGGTAAAATGACTGTAATAATCAAAAGCCAATCCATAATGACCAATATTTTCGGTAGAATAAATTGCTTTACTCATCGAACGAATCGCCAATGTATCAATGAGGTTTTGCTCTTTTTTGCCATGAACATCTTTCATTAATTGGTTCAAAGCTTGCGCCACAGAACCTGAAGTAAAATCAAATGTATAACCAAACTTCTTAATTAATTCGCTCATTGCTAATAATTTATCTTCGTTTGGTTCATCGTGAATTCTATAAATAAATGTCTTCTTTTGTTTACCAATATATTCAGCAACTTTCTTATTTGCTAAAAGCATAAACTCTTCAATCAAATGATTCGAATCTTTACTTTCTTTAAAATAAACGCCTTCTGGATTTCCTGTTTCAGATAAATTAAATTTTACCTCGACCTTATCAAACGAAATTGCCCCGTCGTTCATGCGTTTTTCACGCATAATTTTAGCTAATTCATCGAGTTTTAAAGTTGCAAAAACAATTTCGTCCGAAACTTTATAGGATTCGCCTGTGATGGATGTTTCAAGAGGAATTGTATTTTCTTTAGTCTCAATTATAAACTGCGCTTCTTCATAAGAAAAACGTTGATTCGAATCGATAACTGTTCGACCAAACCATTGGTTTTTTATAGTTGCTTTTTTATCTAATTCAAAAATGGCAGAAAACGTATATTTTTCTTCATTTGGACGCAATGAACAAGCAAAATTTGACAACACTTCGGGCAACATTGGTACAACTCTATCTACTAAATAGACCGAAGTTGCGCGATTATAAGCTTCATCATCTAAAATTGTTCCTTCTTGAAGATAATGCGACACATCGGCAATATGAATTCCTATTTCGTAGTTTCCATTCTCTAAAATTTTAAATGACAATGCATCATCAAAATCTTTTGCATCTTTTGGATCAATAGTAAAAGTTAAGGTTTGTCGCATATCACGACGTTTTGCAATTTCTGATTCTTGTATGCTAGTATCAATTTTTTGTGCAAAAGTTTCCACTTCTATCGGGAATTCTGCTGGCAAACCATATTCTGCTAAAATGGCGTGAATTTCGGTATTGTGTTCGCCTGGCTTTCCAAGTACTTGTATTACAGAACCAAAAGGACTATCGGCTTTTTTCGGCCAATCCTCAATATGAACCAAAACAACATCGCCATTTTCGGCTGCGCCAATTTTATCTTTTGGAATAAAAATATCCGTGTACATTTTAGGATTTGCTGTACTTACAAATGCAAAATTAGGCTGAATAGCAATTACACCTACAAAATCAGTCTTGGCACGTTCGACAACTTCAATTACTTCACCTTCTGGACGTTTTCCTTTTCGGCGATTATAAACATAGACCTTAACTTTATCTTTGTCTAAAGCACGATTCAAGTTATTAGTCGGAATAAAAACATCTTCTCCAAACTCGGGACAGACAAAATAAGCTGTTTTTCGACTTGTCATATCGATTGTACCTTCGTATAAATCTTCTGAAATTGCTTTTACAAGATATTTTCCAGGTTCAGACTCTATAATCATTTTTTGAGCTGCGAGAATCTTCAAATCGTGAATAATTTCGTTTCTTGATTTGGTATCATCTACTTCAAGAAGTGCTGCAAGTTGTTTAAAATTAAACGCTCTATTACTATTTGTTGTTAGTATTTTTATAATTTTATTCGAGAAATCTTTAGTATTATTGATCGGTTTTCTGGGTTTCTTACTCATAAATATTTTCTTAAAAGTCTAAAATTACAAATTAGAAAATAGAAAATAGAGAATAGAGAATAGATTTATCTAAAAAATAACTTTCGAACTTTTATAAAAAACTTATAGATGGAAGATTTTCAAACTATTACAACCTTTACGTTTGCTCACGAAATTATCGTTCTAAAATCTATTTTACAAAATGAAGGAATTCCCTTTTTGTTTCAAAACGAGAATCTAATCTCAATTGATCCATTTGCTAGTATTGCCTATGGTGGAATTCATCTTAAAGTTCACATCAATGATTTCAAAAGGGTTCAAGAAATACTAGATAATTTGAATAACCATCTTGAAATTGTTTGAAGTTGTCAACATCTATTAAAAACAACAAAAACAAAAAGAAATTTAAATTAATTTTTTAATGGTTATTATAGCATGTTAATAGTTACAATAAGTTTATATTTAAATTAAATATTTATTAATTATTTGTTTTTATAACTAGTTATTAACATAGTTTTAAGAACTTAAATGATTCATTTTAAAGCTATTTTAAAAAGCTATTAACAACGGTTAATAATTAAAAAAGAATTGCTTTTGTAAATAACTTACGATTGTTTTTTTGTTAACAACAGTTCTTTTTACACCAATAACTTTTCTAAAAATTAATTAAACTAAATTAGTTTATTTCATTCCTATTTTGGATTACTTATTTATTTTATACAAACAATAAATAGTTCTAATTTTCTATCTAAAGTTATAAACATTTAATGTTAATTTAAAGTTAACTGATTATCAAGGATATACAAAACACTATTAACATTACAATAATTTAACATTTTAGTTAAAAATACACCGTTAATTTAAAGTATTTGTTTTCAATATAAAATACTGTATAAATTCAATATTATTAACCGTCAGACCGTTAAATATTTATTTTAAATTAATTAAAAAATTAAAAATCCACAATTGTTTGCCTAAATTTGTACAGCACAATATATAATAATAGTATGAAAATCTCAATAGGAAATGATCACGCAGGTCCAGAATATAAAATAGCTATTGTTGCTTATTTAAATTCAAAAGGGCACGAAGTAACAAATTACGGAACCGATACTGATGCCTCAGTAGATTATCCAGATTTTGCTCATCCAGTAGCAATTGATGTTTCTGAAGGAAAAGCTGATCTTGGTATTGTTATTTGCGGTTCGGGAAACGGAATTGCTATGACGGTAAATAAATATCCAAAAATTAGAGCGGGCCTTTGTTGGACCAAAGAAATTGCATATTTAACACGTTTGCATAACAATGCTAATGTTTTAAGTATTCCTGCGCGTTTTACATCTATTGCACAAGCGATAGAAATTGTAGAAACATTTTTAACTACGGATTTCGAAGGCGGAAGGCATCAGACAAGAGTAGATAAAATTAGTTGTTAATATATTTTGGGAAAAGATCACAACCACAGCCATCATCAGCATTTACATGGTAAAAACCTTCTTTTTTCGATTGTATTAAATATTATTATCACCGTTGCTCAATTTATTGGTGGATTGATATCTGGAAGTTTAGCATTAATTTCTGATGCATTACATAATTTTTCCGATGTGCTTTCGTTGGTTTTTAGCTTTATTGCAAATAAATTAGCTAAGAAAAAAGCTTCTGTTAATCAAACTTTTGGTTACAAAAGAGCGGAGCTTATTGCTGCTTTTGTAAACGCATCAACCTTAATAATTGTGGCTTTATTTTTAATTTATGGGGCAATTGAACGGTTTTTTAATCCAAAGGAAATAGATTCTGGATTAGTAATTTGGCTTTCAATTTTAGGAATTTTTGCCAATGGTTTATCTGCAATACTATTAAAAAAAGATGCAGATAAAAACTTGAATATGAAATCAGCGTATTTGCATTTGTTTTCAGACATGTTGGCTTCTATTGCGGTTTTACTAGGTGGATTGTTGATGAAATATTTCCAATGGTTTTGGGTGGATAGTGCATTGACATTGGTTATAGCTCTTTATTTAATAGTTGTTGGCTTTGATTTACTCAAAAAATCTACTCAAATGCTAATGCTTTTTACACCTGTTCATATTAATATTGAAGAAATTGTTCAAGAAGTTAAAAATATATCAAATGGTGGAAAATTGCATCATATTCACGTTTGGTTTCTCAATGAAAACGAACTACATCTTGAAGTCCATTTAGATTGTTCCATTGATATAAATATATCTGAATTCAATGAAATAGTACATCAAGTGGAACAGGTTTTATTCGATAAATTCCAAATTAATCACATCAATATTCAACCTGAATACAATAAAGAAGAAGACTCAAAAGACTTCATCGTACAAGATTAACATCAAACTTTAATAATGACCAACATACAATTTATTTCCAAGTCTTTTCTAACAGCAGCCATAAACATTCAAAATACCGTTCAATTACTAAAAGAAGATTGCACGATTCCGTTTATTTCACGTTATCGAAAAGATAAAACAGGGAATTTAGACGAGGTTCAAATCGAACAAATCGCTAAACTCCAAAAAGAGTATGAAGTTATTGTAAAAAGAAAAGAAGCCATTTTAAAATCTATCGAAGAACAAAATGCTTTGACACCAGAATTAAATAAAAAAATACTCGACAGCTATGAACTTCAAGAAATAGAAGATTTTTATCTACCTTATAAAAAGAAGAAAAAAACTAAAGCCGATGTCGCGCGCGAAAAAGGATTGGAACCTTTGGCTCAAATCATAATGGCTCAAAACAATGAAGATGTCGATTTTATTGCCACTAAATATTTAAACGAAAATGTGATTAATGAAGATGCAGCTTTGCAAGGTGCGCGCGATATTATTGCTGAATGGATTAACGAAAATATTTTTGTTCGTAAACAATTGCGCAGACTTTTTCAACGAAAATCAATTATCACAACCAAGGTCGTTAAAACAAAAAAAGACGATGCAGAGGCCCAAAAATTCAACCAATATTTCGATTGGTCAGAACCTTTGACAAAAACACCTTCGCACAGATTGTTAGCAATGCTTCGTGCCGAAAATGAAGGTTTTATCAAGTTTAAAGTAGAAGTTGATATTGACGAAGCATATAATATTATTGACGAATTGGTTTTAAAAGGTCAAAGTCCAGCCACACCACACGTACAATTAGCCATCGAAGATTCGTTCAAAAGATTACTAAATCCTGCGATTTCAAACGAAGCGTTGCAAGAAGCCAAAGCCAAAGCTGACGCTAATTCGATTCAGGTTTTTGCTAATAATTTAGGACAATTATTGTTAGCGCCACCTTTAGGCGAAAAACGAATTTTAGCGATTGATCCAGGTTTTAGAAGCGGTTGCAAAGTAGTTTGTCTGGACGAAAAAGGGAATTTATTGTACAACGAAAACATCTATCCTCACGCGCCACAAAATGAAACGGCTATGGCGATGAAAAAAATCCGCTCGATGGTTAATGCCTATCAAATAGATGCGATTTCCATTGGGAATGGGACTGCTTCACGTGAAACTGAATTTTTTATCAAGAAGATCGCTTTTGATAAGCCTGTACAAGTTTTTATTGTTTCAGAAGCGGGAGCTTCGGTCTATTCTGCTTCGAAAATTGCGAGAGAGGAATTTCCTAATTACGATGTGACGGTTCGGGGTTCGGTTTCTATCGGAAGGCGATTGAGTGATCCGTTAGCCGAATTGGTGAAAATTGACCCGAAAGCCATTGGAGTAGGACAATACCAACACGATGTTGATCAAACCAAACTTAAAGAAGAACTAGATAATACCGTAATTCGTTGCGTGAATTCAATTGGGATAAACATCAACACGGCGAGTAAACATTTGTTGAGTTATGTGAGTGGAATAGGAGAGAAGCTGGCCGAAAACATCGTGCAGTATCGCTCTGAAAACGGCTCTTTCACAGACAGAAAACAACTTAAAAAAGTACCTCTCTTGGGCGAAAAAGCGTATCAACAAGGCGTTGCTTTTATCCGAATTTCGAATGCTAAAAATCCTTTGGATAATTCCGCAGTTCATCCAGAAGCCTATGCTATCGTAGAGAAAATGGCAAAAGATTTAAAATTTTCATTAATCGATTTAATTGGAAATAAAGACAAAATTGCATTAATTAAACCCGAAAACTATGTGACTTCGGAAATCGGAATATTAGGTATAAAAGACATCATCAAAGAGCTTGAAAAACCTGGATTGGATCCTAGGAAATTAGCTAAAGTTTTTGAATTTGACCCGAATGTAAAAACCATAAAAGATCTCCGAACCGGAATGATTTTACCCGGAATTGTCAACAACATTACTAATTTTGGATGTTTTGTTGATATTGGGTTGAAAGAAAGTGGCTTGGTTCATATCTCGCAACTTAAAGCGGGTTTTGTGAGCGATGTAAACGAAGTGGTAAAATTACACCAACACGTTTCCGTAAAAGTCACTGAGGTTGATGAAGATAGAAAGAGAATTCAGTTGACGATGGTTTTGTAAAATAAAAAGGCAATTTCAAAATTTTGAAATTGCCTTTTTTTAATTGATTCGATTTATTTATTATAACTGAATTACACCAACAAGATTAAAACTAAAACCGCCATTTGTTATATCATTTTGATTGGCTTTGTTGATATTTGTTAGGCCATTAAACCATTGAGCATCAATTAAAACCCCAAACTTTTCAGTAATTCCTATTTTATATCCAATTCCAAAAGACATACCTAATTGAAAAGTTTCTATTGTATTATTTGGAATTTTACTAGAAAAACCATTTTCAACTACAGTAGCTTTAGTCAAAAAAGAAGGGCTTAAACCAAAATTCAAATTCCATTTGCGAGTGCTACCAAAATGCCAATTGGCATTAACTGGAATGCTCATATAATTTAATTTATCTTCGTAATGATTAGTAGTAAAAGGAGATGCAGGGTCATAATCTGTATTAGTTAATTTGTACTCACCTCCCATTTTATCAAAAACCAATCCAGAGCGTAAACTCCATCTATTATTGAAATAGTAATCGATAGTGGCTCCTAATTCAACTCCAGAATTAGAGTCTGTAGAGCCATCGTCATTGTACTCTGAAAAACTTGAAGTTCCAATTTTTGGAGTAATTTCAATCGATCCTTTTGGTTTAATTTGTGCGCTTGCTGTTCCAAAAGCAACCAAAGCTACAATTGAAAATAAAAGTTTTTTCATATTTGGTTTTTAAAATTAATACTACAAATATATATGTATAAATTTATTAGCAAAATTTTTCTTAGTTATTTTACTTACAGATTTAAAAAAATGAAAACAATATAAAAACAAAAATTCCAAATTTCAAGGATACAATCACTTGAAATTTGGAATTTAAAATTTAAAACTAAAAATAATTATTATTTAGTTTGCTTCGCCTGTTCGCCCATTTGGGCTCGAGCCTTCTTCTTTTTTATTAGCTGGCTGGTCGTCTTTTGCAGCGTTTTTGAATTCTTTAATTCCGCTACCTAATCCTTTCATTAATTCTGGAATTTTTTTTCCTCCAAAAAGTAATAAAACAACTGCTAGTATAATAAGTATTTCTGTTAAACCTATACTTCCCATAATAAAATAATTTGTGCCTGAGCAAATTTGTAATAAATCTTAAGGCAAAGGTATATAGAATTACTTAACCTTAAATTATTTTTAAGATATTTTTTAGTTTTAAAAGTTTAAAAAATGAGGTAATACCAGTCTAGTGCATAAACGCTACCAAGAAAATAGACGATTGAATTCAAGTCATTAATTATTATATTTGTATCATAATCGAAAAATATGTTTGAAAATAGGCTTAAGCGAAGAAAGCTTCACAATAAATTATTTACAAAAAACCGTTTGGTTATTTTGAATGAGGAAACTTTTGAAGAACTTTTTTCTTTCAAATTGAATCTGATGAACGTTTTTGTGGCATTGACTTCTGGCGCTATTGTATTAATTACCCTTACTACTTTTATTATTGCTTTCACGCCGTTGCGCGAGTTTATTCCGGGATATTCGTCTTCTAAACTAAAAAGAGATGCAACAGAACTAGCTTTAAAATCAGACTCTTTAACATTGGCTTTGCAGCAAAATGAAGCCTATATCAAATCCATCCAAAAAGTATTGACGGGCGAACTAGAATATGCCAAATTCAATAAAGATTCCATCCTTGCAACTGCAAATCAGGAAATACCATCGCAGCTTGATTTATCAGCCTCTAAAGAAGAACTTGAATTGAGAGAAAAAGTAGCCAAAGAAGAAAAACAATTCCAATCCAGCGTGTCAAAAGCGATAAAAAAATAAAACTCTTATAATGTCTTTAAAACCTTTTTTTGCTAAAATTTTTGCTAAAAAAATCTACGATAAAACTCAAACTTGGGCAAATAATCCCATTGTAACGCAGCAGAAAGTTTTCGAAAATTTGATTCGTCAGGCTAAAAACACTCAATTTGGCATTGACCACCATTTTGACCAAATTAAAACTTTCGAGGATTTTACCAAAAATGTTCCGGTTCGAGATTATGAAGGGTTGAAACTTTATGTAGATAAGGTAGTAAAAGGGGAGGAGAACATTCTTTGGAAAGGCAAACCACTTTATTTTGCCAAAACATCAGGAACGACTTCAGGAGCGAAATACATTCCGCTAACGAAGGAATCAATGCCTTTTCATATCGAAGCGGCACGAAACGCAATTCTGCATTACATTCACGAAACAGGAAATACTGATTTTGTGGATGGAAAAATGATTTTCCTCCAAGGAAGTCCAATCCTCGAAGAAAAAAACGGTGTACAACTAGGAAGATTATCTGGAATTGTGGCGCATTTTGTTCCAAAATATTTACAAAAAAACCGACTTCCTTCGTGGGAAACCAATTGCATCGATGATTGGGAAACTAAAGTAAATGCGATTGTAGAAGAAACTTTCGATCAAAATATGACCGTCATTTCTGGGATTCCGTCTTGGGTGCAAATGTATTTTGAAAAATTACAGCAAAAAGGGGAGAAGCCAGTAGGTGAAATTTTTAAAAACTTCAATTTGTTCATTTATGGCGGCGTAAACTATGAACCCTATCGCGCCAAATTCGAAAATTTGATAGGCCGAAAAGTAGATAGCATCGAATTATTTCCAGCATCTGAAGGTTTTTTTGCATACCAAGATTCGCAAAAGGAAAAAGGAATGTTATTGCTGTTAAACTCCGGAATTTTCTACGAATTCATCAAAAGCGACGAATTTTTCACTAATCTCGAAACTTCGGAACCAAAAAGACACA
Organism: Flavobacterium psychrophilum; assembly: GCA_945897545.1. Classification (GTDB taxonomy): domain Bacteria; phylum Bacteroidota; class Bacteroidia; order Flavobacteriales; family Flavobacteriaceae; genus Flavobacterium; species Flavobacterium psychrophilum_L. Next base: position 6,512 of record CAMDGJ010000001.1, on the reverse strand, counting down.
CCATTGGCGAAGTAGAATTGAATGTAAATTATGTGTTAATCATTTCGACCAATGCAGGACTTTGGGGTTACAATATTGGCGACACCGTTCAGTTTACGAGTTTGCAACCATATCGAGTGATTGTGTCGGGTAGAATCAAACATTATATTTCAGCTTTTGGCGAACACGTGATCGGGAAAGAGGTCGAAAGAGCTTTGCAAGAAGCGATAATTGGAAAAAAAATTAGCATCAACGAATTTACGGTTGCGCCACAAATCACGCCAAATGAAGGTTTGCCCTATCACGAATGGTTTATAGAATTTGAAAACGAACCTGAAAACTTCGATGTTTTTGCAGAAGCTTTAGATGATGCAATGCGCAAACAAAATATTTATTACGACGATTTGATTGTGGGTAATGTTTTGAGAAAAGTGGTTGTTACCAAAGTGGTCAAAAACGGCTTTCAAGACTATATGAAATCCATAGGAAAATTAGGCGGACAAAATAAAATTCCGAGATTGAGCAATGATAGAAAAATTGTGGATTTGCTAAAACGAGAATAGATAATAGAACAAAGATGAAAGATAAAAGACTTTTTTTAGCATTGGTTTTCATTAGCTGTTCTCTTTCCGCACAGATTAATGGAATCGTAAAAGACAGCCTTTCTGGAAAGCCAATTCCTTATGTAAATATTTGGGTCGAAAATGAAAATATTGGGTCAACTTCAGAAGAAAACGGAACTTTTTTCATCAATACAACAGCAAACGGGAAACGTTTAATTTTTTCTACACTTGGATACGAAAAGAAAATAATCAAAGCATCGGAGGCAAATGAAGTAAATTTAAAACTGACCGCTTATACATTGGATGAAGTTGTAATTTCAAAAAGCATTGGAACAAAAAACATCTTAATTGGAAAAACAACAACCGAAATTTACCAGGCATTCGACAACGGACCAAAGATTGACACGAAATATTTTCCTTATAAAGCCTCATACAATAAGACAAAATATTTAAAGCAAGTTACCATTTATACGGATAGCAGAATCGAAAACGCTATCATTAAAATTCATTTTTATGAGCTTGATTCTAATGGTACTCCGGGTCAAGAATTGCTGGAAAAAGATTTTGTTGTCACTGTAAAAAAGGGCACGAGAATTAACCGATTCGACCTAAAGGAATTCAATTTAAAATTCCCAAAAAAGGGCTTATTTGTTGGTTTTGAAAAATTAATGATTGAAAATAATAAAACACAAAAAACCATCACAGATTCAAACACGAACATAGCACAAATACAAAAAATTTATTTTCCTTTTGTGCTGTATAATTTTGTAGAAAGAGAATTTTCATTTACTTTCTCCGGAGGAAAATGGAATAGACAAATAAATCAGGATGAAAATAATTCATCAGGTAAAATGATGATAAATGAACCAGTGATAACACTAATTTTATCCAACTAATTCATAAAAACCATACATTTACAAGCTACAAAAAGCAAACTAGCAAAAGGAAGAAGATTGCTTTGCTTCGTGCCTCGCAACTCCTCGCAATGACAAACAAATGAAAGAAATAAAAAATATATCAAGATCAAGAGCTCAAGAGTCTTCCGCAGCAATTGAAAAAATGTACATCACGATGCGCCATTTATTTAACCGTGGGTTTTACAAGCCAATGGGTGTTTCTGGCGATACATTGCGAGAAGCTTTATTAACCTTGCGCCCAGAAATTTACGGAAACATCGGAGAAGATAAGGTCGAACTCAATGGTCTTTTATATGTTATTGAGCGGCTCCCGATAGGAATTGAAGAATGTCGATTTATCAATTTAACTTCGGATGAAGGGTATTCAAAGTCACATTTTCAAGCCATTGTTCCGCCAAAAAGAAAAAGAAATTGCTACCGTATTGACGAGGAGCAAATGAATGTCGAAATCACGCGCGGACGTTCAGATATCTATGATATTTTGACGCATTTGACCTTTATTTTTATCGAATCTCATAAAATACGAAACAGAGTATTACTTGATGATGCAGGCGAAGTTTCTCGCGATTGGCAAAAATTAGCGATAGCGGTTTCACAAAAGAAAAAGCTGTCACAAATCGAAAAGGAAAAAGCAGTTTCGCACACTGCAAATATTCTAGGAAGAACATTTATCGAAGTTTTAGAGATTTACGATGCTTTTGGTTCCGAAGCTTCGCCTGATCGATTTTTAGACGTAATTTATTGGCTAGGAAAACTAGCTATCGAAGAACTGGTTGATGATAACAAAAGAACCATAACATTCAGTCCTATTTTAAGAGAACGGTTAGGACATCATATTCACGGCGAAATTTGGGCAACAAATATTAAAGAAGCATTAAAAATCAACCAACTTTTAGACCGACCAATCCACGTAATCAGTGCTAATATGCACAGTGTAATGAATTCTATTTTTGCAACAACAGTTTTGCAAACCAAGTTTAAAGACAAATCTGATTTCTTTATTTATGAAGAATTGAGTAAATCGGGAGCGCATGAAGTCAGGGATCAAGTTTCAGCATTTGCAAAACAACACGGAATGATTTCGCTTCCAGACGCTGCTTCTGGTACCAACATCGACGTGCAAATTTTTGATACTGCAAAAATAAATTGGGCTCAATCATCGTTTCCAACAGCAAAAACAGGAGATAAAAAACCAGTATTAATTGTAATGGATTACGCTTTTGGGGAACAAGCCTACGAAACCATTGACGAGTTATTGAAACCATTTAAGAAAAACAATTCTTTGTTAAATGTGGAATCAGTTTCGATAATGGGGAAAGCGGGAATTCTTCAAGGAGGAAAAGGAGATATAATGATTCCAACGGCGCATATCAACGAAGGAACTGCTGATAATTATTTCTTCGAAAATGAATTAACGGGAGCAATGTTTGAAAATGATGATATTCCAGTTTTTGAGGGCCCAATGGTAACAGTTTTAGGCACATCTTTACAAAATAAAGATTTATTAAAGTTCTTTCACGAATCGACTTGGGGTGTAATTGGACTCGAAATGGAGGGTTCTTATTATCAAAAAGCCATACAATCGGCATCTAAAATCAGAAAAAGTATTCCGCTTGACGTGAAAGTACGATATGCCTATTACGCATCGGATAATCCCCTGGAAACAGGAAGCACTTTAGCTTCGGGTGGTTTAGGAACAACAGGTGTAAAACCTACTTATTTGATAACTATTAAGATTTTAGAACAAATTTTTAATGTGAAATAAAGAATTGGCTTGACAAACGGAAAGAATCAACATTCTATTTGTAAACTTTTAAAATCAACTCCACAAATCTGAAAACAAAAACAGCAAGATACTCGGGCTATATTCGCCCTTTTTCCTACTTGATTGATCTAATAATCATCAATGTATTGGCAATTTATATAATACCTTTTCATACTAACGAGATTCTTTATTCTATTTTAATTAGTTCAGCTTGGTTCATTATTGCAGTTTATTTAGGGTTTTATGAGGTATACAGGTATACAAAAGTAATTGCAATTTTAAATTGTGCTGTAAAACAATTTGTTTTATTTGCTTTATTTTGTTTGGCTTTAGAGCTGAATTATTCTGAATTATTAAATCAAAAAAGAGTCGTGTTATTTGTTTTCAGTGCTCTATTAATAGTCGTTTCGGCTAAAATTTTTATTTATTATTTTCTAAGAAGATATAGGATTTTAGTTGGTAGGAATTTCAGGAGTGTAGTATTGTTAGGGAAAATTGAAAACATCGAACCTTTAAAATTATTTTTTACAGACAACCCAGATTATGGGTATAAATTAATAAAAGTATTTTCTCCAGATGAGTACAATAAAGAAATAGTAGACAAATGCTTGTCATTTGTGTTAGAAACAAAAACAGATGAAATATACTGCGCTACAGCTGATTTAACAGATTATCAAATTAAAGAAATAATCAATTTTTCTGATAATAATTTAAAGACTTTAAAGTTTATTCCAGATGAAAATCAGTTTTTAACTCATAGAATGAAATTCGAATATTACGATTATATACCGGTTATTCCATCAAGAAATATTTTGCAGGATGAAACCATAAATAAAATGGTAAAGCGGGTGTTTGACATTGTTTTTTCGTCAATAATTATTATAGGAATATTATCTTGGCTTATTCCAATTATGGCAATAATAATAAAATTAGATTCGAAAGGATCAGTGTTTTTTATCCAAAAAAGGAATGGATTAAATTATAAAGTATTTAATTGCTATAAGTTTCGTTCTATGGAGATTAACAGCCAGGAAGAGGTAGATTTAGCGTTGATAAACGATTTAAAGATAACTAGGGTTGGTAAATTTATTCGGAAAACAAGCCTAGATGAATTACCGCAATTCTTCAATGTTTTTTTGGGCGAAATGTCAGTAGTTGGACCAAGACCGCACCCGATAAGCCATAATGATAAATATGCGAAAATGACAAATAGCTTTATGGCGAGGCATTTTGTTAAGCCCGGAATTACTGGGCTGGCTCAATCCAAAGGTTTTCGAGGTGAGATAGAAACCGATGACGAAATTATAAATAGGGTAAAATACGATATTTTTTATATGGAGAATTGGTCTATTTTATTGGATATTGAAATTGTCATTAAAACTATTTTTAATGCGTTTAAAGGAGACAAAAAAGCGTACTAAAAAACACCGTTGTTGATTAATTCTTTAATTTGAAAATCAAGGTTGAATTGATGTTCTGCAGATTCAAAAACGGTTGTTTTCATTCTCTGAATTTCACTTTTTCCTGTATTTGAGATTTCATTTAAAGTGGAATTCAAGCTTTCGTAATTTCCAACTTGAGCAACCCAGCCTAAATTGTTCTCTCGTACGATGGTTTCCCCTTCACCACCACCACAATAAAGAATTGGAAACCCCAAAGCAGCATATTCGAATATTTTTGAAGGAACAGAGCCGTAAATCCTTGTTTTTAAAGGTACAATGGCAATATCAAAAGTTTGCAGTTTTTGGTGTAGCTTATTGCGTTCCAACATTGCGTGGAAAAATATTTTTTTCTGAGGATTTTGTTGGATTAAATCTTCAATTTGTGTCTTTTCGGCACCATCGCCAAAAATGTGCAATTCGATGTTTAGGTTTTTTAATTCAATGTTTTGACACAATTCAAAAACACTTTGTGCAACACCCAATAATCCTGCATAAAATAGTTTTATAGGTTCATTTATTTTTGTTTCAAAATCTATTTCTGTCTCTTGATGGTCGGGAAAATTGCGGTATAAATAGCATTTTTTATCTGGATAAATCGAATGTATATGTGTAATGATTTCGTGAGATTGTCCTAATATCAAATTTGCTCTTAAATAGATAGATTGTTCAAAAGACAAAGAAATTTTATGCGAAAAACTGTTTTTTTTCAAAGCATTTAGTTCAATTGCTGCCAGTGGCCACAAATCTGAAACATTCAAAATTATTTTCTTTCGCATAAGCGAAAGCACAAAAACCGAAACAAACGACAACAGTAGTGGTGGCGATTGAACAATAACTTTGTTCGGCGTTCTTTTGCTTATTAAGTAGAAAAAAAGTACAGTCGAAAACGACAAAACCGAAAGTATTCTTTTAAATATGTTTTTACTAACGCTTGGATAAATCCAAAGTCGTTTTACGGTAATATTCTGAAGATTTTCAGTCACCATAAATTTCCCTTTGTATTCGGGAAATAAATCTCCTATAGGATAATTTCCCAAAGGACATAAGACTGTAACTTTGTACTTATTTTGATGTAATTTGAGTGCCAATTGTAGAATTCTATTCGCTGCAGCGCCTTTTTCGGGAGGATAATAATTCGATATGATGAGGATGTCGTCCATTACTTTTGAAGCAAAATTTCAACAATTCGTGCTGAAGCTTTCCCATCCCAAAGTTCAGGAATTCCCGCTTTTCGACTACCATTTTTAACGAATTCCCCAAATAGTTTCTCCAAATTTTCTATCGAAGTTCCTACCAAAGTATTGGTTCCAATACTTTGTGTTTCGGGTCTTTCGGTGTTGTTTCGCATCGTAAAACAAGGAATCCCCATCACGGTAGTTTCTTCTGAAATGCCGCCAGAATCTGTAATCACGGCAAAACTATTTTTGATCAGGTACATAAAATTCAAATAGCCTTGAGGATTTACAAAAAGAATGTTTTTCAATTCTAAATTCGTTTCGCCTAGAATAGCTTTTGTCCTTGGATGAATGGGGAAAATCACTTTTTTGTCGCCAGCCAGTTTATCAATGCCTTGAAGCAATTGAATAAGCGATTGTTCTTCGTCCACATTTGATGGTCGATGTAGGGTTAAAATAATATAATTTCCAGTTTCCAATTCAAATTCATTCCAAAAAGTAGGCGCAAAAATTCTGTCCAGATTTTGGTATAAAGTATCAATCATTACGTTGCCTACGAAATGAACATTAGCTTCTTCAACTCCATATTTCAACAAATTTTCCGATGCTGAGGTTGAGGTTGTAAAAAAATAATCGGTAATGCTATCAGTAACAATTCTGTTGATTTCTTC